>CAZSIY010000055.1:6639-8563 GCA_964606825.1 uncultured Oscillospiraceae bacterium
CTACGGGAGCGTTCTGATGGGCAAGAAATTTGTTTTGGCTTCAAAATCGCCGAGAAGG
The DNA here is from genome assembly GCA_964606825.1 of uncultured Oscillospiraceae bacterium. Lineage (GTDB taxonomy): Bacteria > Bacillota > Clostridia > UMGS1810 > UMGS1810 > CAKSIN01. The sequence continues at coordinate 6,698 of CAZSIY010000055.1, forward strand.
CGAGAACTTTTGGAAAACATCGGTGCTGTTTTTACGATTTGCGAGTCAGATTGCGATGAAAGCGTTATTCCGAAAGATATTGCGCCGGAGCTTTTTGTAAGCGAACTTGCGCTTCTTAAAGCAAATTCCGCCGCTTCAAAATGTGATAGACATTCATTGATTATAGGTGCTGATACAATTGTCGTGTCCGACGGCAAAATTCTCGGAAAACCCGTCAATGAAGAGGATGCGCGAAATATGCTCCGCTCGCTTTCGGGTAAAAGTCATTTTGTTTATACGGGAATTGCGGTTGTGGATAGAGATACGATGCGTATAGAAGCTCGGTACGAAAAAACGGAAGTTGTTTTCAGAAATTTAAGCGATGAAGAAATAGATAGTTACGTTAAAAGCGGCTCTTCGCTTGACAAGGCGGGAGCGTACGGCATACAGGAATTTGCGTCGGTTTTCGTAGAAAAAATTTTGGGCGATTATTTTAACGTTGTGGGTTTGCCGCTGTGCAAACTGTATACTCTCATAAAAGAAGAATTTGGGGAGGAGTTATCCAAATGTCAAAAAAGGATATAGGAATAGATCTCGGCACCGCCAACACCTTGGTGTATTTAAAATCAAAGGGAATAGTTATAAATGAGCCGAGCGTTGTGGCGATTAATAAAGACACCGGCGAAGTTATGGCGGTAGGCGACGAAGCTAAAGAAATGCTCGGCAGAACTCCCGAAAACATAATTACGGTAAGACCTTTGAAAAACGGCGTAATTGCCGATTATGACGTTACCCAGATAATGCTTAAATATTTCATGAACAAAGCTTGTAACTTAACAGGTTGGCACAGACCCAGAGTTGTGGTTTGTGTGCCGTCGGGAGTTACGGAAGTTGAAAAAATGGCGGTTGAAGAGGCCACTTTACAATCGGGCGCAAGAGAGGCGCATCTTATCGAGGAGCCAATGGCAGCGGCAATCGGTGCAAAACTTCCCGTTGAAGAGCCTACTGGAAGTATGATTTGTGATATCGGCGGCGGCACAAGTGAGGTGGCAGTTATATCTCTTGGCGGCATAGTTACCAGTAGGTCACTTAGAGTTGCCGGAGACGAACTCAACGAAGCCATTATAAATTATATAAGAAAAGAGTATAATGTGCTAATCGGCGAAGCTACCGCAGAGCGTGTAAAAATAGAAATCGGTTCTGCTTGTCCTCTTCAGCATGAAGAAGTAACGCAAGTTTGCGGGCGCGATTTGGTAAGCGGACTTCCTAAATATCTCACTGTTACTTCAACCGATGTAATGACGGCGATGAGCGAATGTATTTCCACAATTGTCGATGCCGTAAAGATGACTTTGGAAGATACCGCACCCGAGCTTTCAGCCGATATTATGGACAGAGGAATTGTAATTTCGGGCGGCGGCGCGATGATACGCGGTCTTGACTTGGTGATAACGCATGCTACGGGGATGCCGGTAATCGTTGCCGAAGAGCCGCTTAACTGCGTGGCGGTGGGTACCGGAATGGTGATCGATGAAATCGAAGCCATAAAAACTGAAATGTAAAAGGTGTATTTATAATGTATTTTTTTCAAAAAAACAAATATAAAATAATGCTTCTTGCGGCAACTGTTATGATTATTTGCGTTATTATTGCCTCAACTACGGCTAATGATAAGCGTGCAGGTTTTGTTTCGGACAAGGTAGCGGGCGCGACAACTCCCGTGCAAGGAGGAGTTACATCTCTTTCGGGTTCGGTTGAGGGATTTTTCAATTATCTTAAAAATATGAAAGGTTACGAAAAGGAAAACGAAAAACTTCGCGAAAAACTTGCCGAGCTTGAAGATGAATTGAGAAAAACCGAAAGCCTAAACACCGAAAATGAGAGACC
>CAZSIY010000056.1:0-8519 GCA_964606825.1 uncultured Oscillospiraceae bacterium
CGCCCACTCTTTGCGCAATCACAAAAATCGTGGCTTTCATATCATATTTTTTCAAAATGGGAAAAGCCTTTGTGTAGTTATTTTCGTAGCCGTCGTCAAAACATATAACCACAGGTTTTTCGGGCATTTTGCCCTTGCCATTTGTATATGCGTAAAATTCATCGAGTGTTACGCTTGTGTAGCCGACGCTTTTAAGCGCAGACATATGTTTATCAAAATTTTCTTCCGTTATGTGCAAAAGAATGTCGTCATCTTCTTTTAAAACGTCGGTAACGCTGTGATATAGCAAAAAAGGCACCTTAACATTTTCTTCTTCGGCAAAAACCGTAATTGACGAAGTAAATACGACAATCAAGCACAAAACCATTAAAATACGTTTCATAAAAACCTCCGCAAAGATAAGCTTGCTTTGCAACTCAGGGACGGAAAACCGAAGTTCTCCGCCCCCTTGTGCGCAAATCGCAACAAGGGATTTGCCCTCATCGCACAATTATTTTACCACTATGTTTACAAGTCTTCCTTTTACTACTATAACCTTTACCACGGTTTTTCCGTCGGTAAACGCCTTTGCATCTTCGCAAGCGAGAGCCTTTTCTTTGAGCTCGTCGTCGGATGCTCCGACATTTGCGGTAACTTTTCCTCTTACTTTGCCATTTACCTGAACTACGATTTCAATTTCATCGTCAACTGTTTTTGCCTCATCGTATTTGGGCCAGGGTGCAAGCGAAAGATATCCCTTGCCGCCGAGTTTTTCCCAAATTTCCTCTGTCATGTGAGGGGCAACGGGGTTTAAGAGGGTTATAAGTGCAAGGTACTCACCCTTGGTAACGTTTCCTTTTTTATAGAAGTCGTTTACAAGGCTCATAAGCGCCGCAATTGCGGTATTGAACTTCATGCGATCGTAGTCATCGCTTACTTTCTTTATTGTTTTATGAATATTCTTTTCAAGGTCTGCGCTGTAATTTTCATCATCAGTAATGCAATCTTGAAGTTTCCATACTCTTTCTATAAATTTATAGCAACCTTTAAGGCCTTTTTGTGACCAGGGGGTTGTTTGGTCAAACGCGCCGATAAACATTTCATAAGTTCTGAAAGCGTCCGCGCCGAACTCATTTACAACATCGTCGGGATTTACCACGTTTCCTCTCGACTTAGACATTTTCTGGTTGTCTTCGCCCAAAATCATGCCGTGAGAAGTTCTCATCATATACGGCTCTTTTGTGGGAACAACGCCGATGTCGTAGAGGAATTTGTACCAAAAACGTGAATAGAGAAGGTGGAGTGTTGTATGCTCCATACCGCCATTGTACCAATCTACGGGAGCCCAGTATTTAAGCGCTTCTTTCGACGCAAGAGCCTCGCTGTTGTGAGGATCCATGTATCTTAAGAAATACCAGCTCGAACCTGCCCACTGAGGCATTGTATCGGTTTCTCTTTGAGCAGGCGCGCCACACTTGGGGCAAGTGGTATTTATCCAGTCAAATGCTTTGACAAGTGGAGACTCGCCGTTTTCGCCGGGTTCAAAAGTTTCTATTTCGGGAAGTTCCAAAGGAAGTTCACTTTCATCAATCGGCACCCATCCGCATTTATCGCAGTGAACAAGAGGAATAGGCTCTCCCCAGTAACGCTGACGTGAAAATACCCAGTCACGGAGTTTGAAATTAACTTTTCTCTTTCCGAGGCCTTTTTCTTCAAGCCAATTTATCATTGCAGGAATAGCTTCTTTTACGCTCATTCCGGTTAAAAATCCCGAGTTTACAAGTGTTCCGTTTGACACGTCAGTAAATGCTTGTTCCTGAACATTTTCTCCTCCGGACACAACTTCGATTATGGGAAGGTCAAACTTCTTTGCAAACTCCCAGTCGCGAGTATCGTGCGCGGGAACCGCCATAATAGCGCCCGTTCCGTATGTTACTAAAACGTAATCGGAAATCCAAACGGGAAGTTTTTCTCCATTTGCAGGATTTACGGCATAAATTCCGCCGAGGGGAACGCCTGTTTTATCTTTTGCAAGCTCTGTACGCTCAAATTCCGACTTTTTGCTTGCCTTAACTTTGTAATCGGTAACTTCATCCCAATTTGTAATACTGTCTTTGAGTTTTTCTATGAGCTGATGCTCGGGAGAAATTACAACATAGGTTGCGCCGAAAAGCGTATCGCATCGCGTGGTGTATACCACAAGTTCATCACCTGTGGAAAGCTCGAATTTTACTTCTGCGCCCTCGCTTCTTCCTATCCAGTTTTTCTGCTGTGTTTTTACTTTTTCGATGTAATCTACGTCGTCGAGGTCGTCTATGAGGCGCTGTGCATACTCGGTGATTTTGAGCATCCACTGGCTTTTTCTTCTTTGAACGACTTCACTGCCGCAACGCTCGCAAACGCCGTTTACAACCTCTTCGTTTGAAAGTCCTACTTTGCAACCCGTGCACCAGTTTATAGGCATTTCCTGCTTATATGCAAGACCTTTTTTAAACATCTGCAAGAATATCCACTGCGTCCATTTGTAATACTCGGGGGCGGTTGTATTTACTTCTCTTGACCAGTCAAAAGAAAATCCGAGCATTTTAAGCTGACGGGTAAAGTTTGCAATGTTGTTTTTTGTAACTATTTTCGGGTGAATTTTATTCTTTATGGCAAAGTTTTCCGTAGGAAGACCGAAAGCATCCCAACCTATCGGATAGAGAACGTTATATCCTTCCATGCGACGCTTTCTTGCGATAATGTCAAGAGCCGTATAACTTCTGGGGTGACCTACGTGAAGTCCTTGACCCGAAGGATAAGGGAACTCTATCAAATTATAAAATTTCGGTTTGTCGCTTCCTGTTATTGCATGAAAACAGCCGTCTTCCTCCCACTTTTTTTGCCATTTTTTCTCTATTTGCGAAAAATCATATTTCATAACGGCACTTCCTTTCTCAATTAAGGTTTATATCAACGATTTTGGCATCTGCCCAAAGATTTTCAATAGCATAAAACTCTCTCGACTCGCGGCTGAAAACGTGCGCCACCACGTCGCCGTAGTCCATAAGTATCCAAAAGGCGCTGTCTTTACCCTCGCGTGATTGAGCCGCAAGCCCCTCTTCTTTTAACTTATCTTCTATTTCGTCGGCAATGGCGCGCATTTGCGTATTTGAATTACCGTGGCAAATCACAAAGTAATCCGCCATGGAAGTAAGCGACGAAATGTCGAGAATTTTTATATCTTCCGCTTTTTTGTCGTCCATGCAACGGGCGATTTTTTCCATAAGCTGTTTAGACTCCATTATTCTTCCTCCCCGGGATTTCCCAAAATTATCGTAACGTCGGTTCCGTTGTTTTTATCGCTGTTTACAATGTATTCTTTCGTTCCCGCGCAACCCGCAAGCGATGCCACGCGCGGATTTTTCGTTTTTGAAACAACGGTAACTTTTTTAAAGGTTGTTTTTCCGTCCAACTTATATATCTTTTTAACGTTGTATCCTTGTTTTACAAGAAAATTTCTAAGTTCGTCCGCATCGGCTTTTCCGTCGGAAGCGTCTAAAATATCAACGCTTGTAAAACGATTAATCACCGATTTTCCCTTTTTGGGACTTATCACGCGCACTGTTTCGTTTGTAACGCCTATTACCTCTTTTTGAATTTCAAGCTCGTTTTGGCTCACAGTTTCCGTAGAGGGCGTGAAATACTCGTCGATTATCTTCTCATTTTCTTCTTCGTAAGCCACAAAATACGACACTCTTCCTATATACTTACCCTCGCCGGCAAGCTGGTGAGTCATTATTTTTTCTCGGTCGGTTGCCAAGATGTAGGGCGCATACGTAAGCATTTCGTTCAAAGTGAAATTGGTTTTTACGAGCTTTGAGAAACTCTTTACCAAGTCATTGATTTTAAAGACATTTGTAAGGCTTAAAATCTCATCGATTGTTGCCTGTATGAAAAGACTCTGCGCCTGAACGCGCTCCACGTCGCCGAGAGCATAACCCGTGTGGTCGTTGTTTTGCCTAAAGCGCACAAACTGCTCCGCTTTTGAGCCGTCAAGGTGCTGTTTTCCCTTTTTCAAGTGAATGTGAAAGTCTTGAACCGGATCGTCGTAGTCCATATTTATCGGCACGTCAAAATCAACACCGCCGATTGTGTCTATAAGGTCACGAAAGCCTTTTGTATCGATTAAAATATATTTATCAACATCAAGACCTGTAACTTCTTTAACCTCTTTAAAAATCTGTTTTTCTTTATTATATCCGTATGCCGAATTTATCTTATGGTCGGTTTTGCTTATTTTAACATAAGTATCTCTCGGGATTTGAAGCATGTTCACTTCGCCGTCGGCAAGGTTCAACTGAGCTAAAATCATAACGTCGGTTCTGTAACCCTCTTTGTCAACTCCGAGAAGCATGGCATTTACGTAAGACTGCTCTGTTGCCGAGGAAAAATCGTATCCGAAATACGAGCCGCCTCCGGAGCAAATCAAAACCGTAAACACGGTGTTTGCAACAAGCGCAAATATCAACAGTGATGTAAATAACGTCTTAAAAAAAACTCTTTTTCTCATTTTCTTCTCCTGTATGTCACGTTTTAAGCGGTCATTTATCAAGGTAAAAATTTCTTGTTTCAACAGCCGACGGATGAAGCAACCGCCCGCTTTTTATAACAAATTCTATTGTGGCATCGGTGTACATTAAAACAGCCTTATCAATGTCAAAAAGTGCCGTTTCGCGTATTTTTTCAACACCACAATAATCTCTTGAGGGTTCTATTCCGTCCGAAAGATAAATAATTTTCGTAAGCAAAGCCATGTTTGCTCCGCCCAAGCTGTGGCGATATATTGCATCGTATATTTCGGAGTCGTCAATGCCGTAAATTCTCCTTGCCTCTTCGGCGCCTACAAAGGCATGCACAAGGTGGGGCGATTTTTTCAAAACATCGTCAAGCTCAATACCGTAGCATTTTACTTTTTCATGCATTTTTTCATCGGTATAATTTTTGGCACAATCGTGCAAAACGCCCGCAAGATACGCCTTTTTAGGATTTGCGTCGTAAATTTCGGCAAGTTTTTCGCCCGTTTGGGCAACTCCCATACAATGGGCAAATCTTTTTTGATTAAGCTTTATTTCAAGCTCTTTTTTTATTTCGTCAAAAGTCATTTTTGCCTCCGTAAAGACCGTTTTCGCGTATATATTGTGCCACTTTTTCGTTTAAAATCGCATCGGGTACAACGCCTAAAGCCACATCGTTTCTTATTTTTGTGGACGATGCGCAAATTTCCGGCATATCGGCGGTATAAATTTCGCATCCGATTTTTCGATATTTTCCCACGCAATCCGATAAAATTTTGTCGTCTCCGCGCAAAAACACAATGAATTTATTCTCTTTGAGCAATTTTTCGTATTCGTACCACTTGTGAATTGTAAGCAGTGAGTCCGCTCCGATTATAAAATACACGTCGTTTCCATAGACTTTTCTGAAATGGCGCATTGTATCCAAAGAATAAGAAAAATGCGCGCCGTGCTCATAATCGGAAATTTCAAAGCCGTTATAACCCGCGCAGGCAATCTCAAGCATTTTAAATCTATGGGAAAAATCTTCAATGCTTCTTCCCTTTTTATGTGGCGGATTGCCGTTTGGAACGAAAATAACGCGCTCCAACGAAAAATTTTCTTTGGCATAACGTGCCATTTCCACATGGCCTCTATGAACGGGGTCAAAAGTGCCGCCCAAAATTCCGATTTTCAAGAATTAATCCCTCCCGAAGCCGGATTTATACCTCTGCTTTTTGAAAAATGCCCTCTTTCTCTCTTTTTCTTCAAGTGCCTTTTTGCGCTCGGTGCGCTGAATTTTCTTTGCTTTATAAAGCGGTTTTACAGCCTTTGCGGGGTTTTTATCCACTTTTACCACCAAGTGTTTAAGGTCTATTCTCTTATTTTGAACCGACGGTTTGTACAGAACAAACTTAGAGCCTATTACCTGCACTTCGGCGGCTCCGATAAGCGATGACAATTCGTGGCAAACGCTCGCTACATCGTCAAAGCAATTTTCAAGAACATGCACTTTCACAAGTTCCTTTTTTTCCAATATGTCATTTACCAGGGTTACCGTATTTTCGCCGATACCGCCCTTACCTATTTGAACCGTAGCTTCAATTCTGTTTGCCAAGCTACGCAAAAACGCGCGCTCTTTACCGGTAATTTCCATAATAATCCTCCAGTTACACCTTATCTTGTTAATTATATAAAGTTTATGCTTTTTTGTCAATCTATATCGAAAAAAATTAGCAGTTATTTAACATAATCAAATTCCAATTCGTACATTTTCACAAGGTCGCCCTCATTTATTCCCTCTTTTTCAAGAGCTTTTATAACGCCTTTTTTTCTTAGTGCGTTTTGGAAATATTGAAGCGACTCGTTATCTTCAAAATTCGTAGAGCCTATCATACGTTTAACCCAACTGCCCTCAACAATGTACACACCGTTTTCCATGCGAACCGTAAAGGGAAGGTCGTCTTTATATGATATAACAGTGGTTTCGGCTTCGTCCTCATCGTAGAGCACTGGCACCGGAATGTCTGCAAGAACAGATGAAACGTGCATCATGAGCTCTTTTACACCCTTATTTGCCGCTGCACTTATCTTAAACACTTTGTATCCGCGATTTTCCATTTCGGCAACAAACGAGTTTGCGATTCCCTCATCGTAAACAACGTCCATTTTATTTGCCACGACAATTTGCTGTCTTTCGGCAAGCTGGGGGTTATAGGTTTTAAGTTCACGATTTATGAGGTCAAAATCTTCTATGGGATTTCTGCCCTCTATACCGGAAGCATCCACAACGTGCAAAAGAAGTCTCGTGCGCTCCACGTGGCGCAAAAATTCATGTCCGAGACCCACGCCCTCGCCCGCGCCCTCGATAAGACCCGGAATATCCGCCATTACGAAACTCACACCCTCGGCGGGTTTTACCACTCCGAGGTTTGGCTCAAGCGTTGTAAAATGGTAATTTGCAATTTTCGGACGCGCATCGCTCACAACCGACAAAAGCGTTGATTTTCCGACATTCGGAAAACCTACCAAACCTACGTCGGCAAGCAATTTGAGCTCCAATTTTATATTTTTTCTTTCACCCTCAATCCCGCTTTTCGCAAAACGCGGAATTTGCCTTGTGGCAGTTGCAAAATGGCAATTGCCCCAGCCGCCACTGCCTCCTTTTGCCGCAACAAAAGTTTGCCCGGCATTTTTCATGTCGGCAATAATTCTGTCGGTATCTATATTTTTTATCACAGTACCGCAAGGAACTTTTACAATCAAATCCGCGCCGTTTTTTCCAAAGCATCGCGCGGCTTTGCCGTCCTCACCGTTTTGAGCTTTGTAGTGCCTTTGATATCTGAAATCGGCAAGTGTGCTCAGCTTGTCATCGGCAACGAAGATAACACTTCCGCCGTTGCCGCCGTCACCGCCGTCAGGACCGCCTGCCGCAACATATTTTTCTCTGTGGAAACTTACAAGTCCATTTCCACCGTTGCCGGCTTCCACGTATATTTCGGCTGTATCTGCCAACATGAGTAACCCTTCTTTCCATAATATATATTAATTTCGGCGCATTGCGCCAACATTGTATTCGAATTCAAATGAAGTTATCACCAAAAAAATCTCAGGCAAAACCTGAGATTTCTTGGTTGAATATTCAAGCAAGACGCGCCTTACTGAGCAATCTCGTAAACGCTGACCTGTTTTTTATCCTTGCCTACTCTTTCAAACTTAACTTTTCCGTCAACAACAGCGAAAAGTGTATCGTCGCTGCCTTTTTTAACATTGACGCCGGGATGGATTTTTGTACCTCTCTGTCTTACAAGAATGTTACCGGAAGTAACAAACTGTCCGTCGCCTCTTTTAACACCAAGTCTTTTAGACTCACTGTCACGGCCGTTTTTGGTACTACCCATACCTTTTTTATGCGCAAACAACTGAATGTTTAACTCAAACATGTCTACACCTCCAATTCGGTTATAGCTACATTTTGCGGATATTGCACGCAGAGTTGATTTAAAAACGCAAGCATGGCAAAAAGCAAAATGTCTGTATTTTTTCTTTCAAAATCTTTCAAATCATCGGGAAGGACAAAATACAAATATCCATCCCCCATTTCATACCCCACAGACAATCCGAGCACTTTTTCAATGCCAATAAGAGCCATTGAAACCGCCGAAGAAACCGCCGAGCACACAATGTCCTCGCCTTCTTCTCCGTAACCGGTATGTCCGCAAAGTTCGCCGCGAACAACACTGCCCGAAGCGTTTTTGTAAATTTTAATATTCGTCATATCAAAAATTAACCGTTGATTTTTTCAATCTGAACTTTTGTGTAAGCCTGTCTGTGACCCTGCTTTTTACGATAACCTTTTTTAGGTTTCATTTTAAACACAACAACTTTTTTGCCTCTGCCTGTTTTAACAACATTACCTTCAACAGAAGCACCGCTAACTACGGGAGTACCGACTTTAATATCAGCACCTTCGCCAACGACCAAAACTTTGTCAAATGTTACAAC
>CAZSIY010000057.1:0-8493 GCA_964606825.1 uncultured Oscillospiraceae bacterium
CCATAATTATTGCCGAATAAAGGCCTGTGTCGGTTATTTTTAATATTCCGAGTTCAAAAATTACGTTTTTGCCATCGGTAAGAAATATATTTATTACAGCCGTAAACATCACGAGAAAAAACACCGGTTTAAGAGCTTTAAAAATATATGAAGGCTTTATCTCGGCAAGGACGGTAATTACTGCCGCAAACGCGAAAGCAACGGCAAGAGAGGCGAAATTTTCACCGACGAAAACCAAAATCATAAAAATAAAAGCGGAAACGATTTTTGTTCTCGGATCAAGGCTGTGTATGACTGAAATTCCGGGTATATACTGACCCAAGGTAATATCTCTAAGCATCTTTCGCTCCTTTAATGTAGTTGTATATCTCTTCCGCCGCCGCTTCCACGCTGTAAATTGCATCGGAAATATTTATTCCGTCTTTTCTTAAAGCATTTGTAACGGCACAAATCTGCGGCACAGCAAGACCGACCTCTGTAAGCAAATCAACTTTTTTGAAAACTTCCGAAACGGTGCCGTATGCAGCAACGGAGCCCTTTGACATCACTATAACTTTTTTTACGGTCGCCGCCACATCTTCCATGGAATGCGATACGAGTATTACAGTCATACCCTTTGTTTTATGAAGCGTTTTAAGCTTTTCCAAAAGGTCACGCCTTCCAAGGGGGTCAAGACCGGCAGTGGGTTCGTCAAGCACCAAAACAGATGGGTTCATAGCCAAAACTCCAGCAATGGCAACGCGGCGTTTTTGACCGCCCGAAAGCTCAAAAGGAGATTTTTGCATTATTTCGGGATCCAATCCAACAAACTCAGCGCTTTCAAAAACTGCTTTTTTAATTTCCGCCTCAGTTAGACCTAAATTTGCCGGACCGTAGGCAATGTCTTTGTACACGGTTTCCTCAAAGAGCTGATATTCGGGATACTGAAACACCAGTCCTACTTTGTAACGTATGCTTTTTATATCGGTATCGGGCGAATTTATGTCTTTTCCGTCTAATAAAACAGAACCCGAGCTCGGCTTTATAAGTCCGTTTAAATGCTGGATAAGCGTGGATTTACCACTCCCAGTATGGCCTATAATTCCAACAAAGGCACCGTCTTCTATTTCGAAAGAAACGTCTTTTAGCGCGTCTTTTGAAAACGGGCCGTTTTTTGAATATGTATAACTTAAATGATTTACAGCTATCGACATAACTTTTTTATCTCCTCAACACATTCGTCAGTGTCTAAAATATCACAATTTATGGGAATACCGCGTTTCTTGAGCAAATACGCAAGATATGTAACCTGAGGAACATCGAGCCCCAAAGAACGCATTTTTTCAACATTTGAAAAAATCTTCCTCGGCTCGGCATCATCTATAATTTTTCCGTCATCAATCAAAATTACGCGCTTTGCCAAAACAGCCTCGTCCATATTGTGAGTTATGAGAATAATCGTTATATTATATTTTGAATTTAAAAGTTTGATGGTTTCCATTACTTCTTTTCTTCCCGAGGGGTCAAGCATTGCGGTGGGTTCGTCAAAAACGATTGTTTTAGGCTTCATGGCAATTACGCCGGCAATGGCCACGCGCTGTTTTTGCCCGCCGGACAACAGATGCGGTGCGTGCATTTTATATTCCGCCATTCCCACAGCTTCCAGGGCATCGTCTACTCTTTTTCTTATTTCGTCCGAGGGAACGCCGAGATTTTCAGCCGCAAAAGCAACATCTTCTTCAACCACGGTTGCAACGATTTGGTTGTCGGGGTTTTGAAACACCATTGCGGTGTTCGAGCGTATATCCCATGTTTTTTCTTCATCACAAGTGTCCATTCCATCAACGTACACCTTGCCACCGCTCGGAAGAAGGATAGCGTTTAGTTGCTTTGCCAAAGTGGATTTTCCCGAGCCGTTGTGCCCTAAAACGGCAACAAAATCGCCGTCTTGAATATCCAAGCAAACATTATCCAAAATCGTTTTATTATCCTCGTTGGGGTATGTAAATGTCAAATCCTTGATGGAAATCACCCAAAATTCCTCCTAACAGTAATCAGATATTAAACCACCTTGTAGTAGCTCCGCAAGGAAGCACAATCCCCGATGCGGTTATGGGTAGGCCGATTTCATCGGAAACCACTTCGCCGCCGCGCTTTTTGCGCATCGTCATTTCAAGAGTGTTTGCAACCACGGTGTGCGATATTCCGGTGGTGTATGAATTAACAATTAAAAACGCCGGGTCATCGCTCAAAAGTTTTAACGTAGTTTTTAAAAGATCATAGAACTTGTCTTCGAATTTCCAAATTTCGCCTTTAGGGCCTCTTCCGTATGAAGGCGGGTCCATGATTATGGCATCGTATTTATGGCCTCGACGAATTTCGCGTTCGGCGAATTTAAGACAGTCGTCCACAATATATCTTATCGGCGCTTCGGATAACCCGGAAGATATGGCATTTTCCTTTGCCCATTGCACCATGCCTTTTGCCGCATCAACATGCACAACGCTTGCGCCGGCATAAGCGGCGGCAACCGTAGCTCCACCGGTATATGCAAAAAGATTTAAAACAGACGAATTTTCACGCTTTGAAAGCGAGTCGATTATAAAATCCCAGTTTGCCGCCTGTTCCGGGAAAAGGCCCGTATGCTTAAATCCCATGGGTTTTACATTAAAAGTGAGATTTTCGTAATTGATTTTCCAAGACTCGGTAACATCGCTCGAAAACTCCCATTCTCCTCCACCGGACTTGCTCCTGTGATAGGTGGCATCTGCTTTTTTCCATTCTTCGGGAGCGCTTTTTTCTTTCCAAATAACTTGCGGGTCAGGTCGCGAAAGAATTACGTCGCCCCAACGTTCGAGTTTTTGACCGTCTGCCGCATCTATTAGTTCATAATCTTTCCATTTATCAGATAGTATCATTGTTATCTCCCGTTTCTCTTTTTTACAATTCTTATATCATCGCCCAAAAATCTCATAAGTTCGAAATTTCCGACAATTCTTGAAGAAATTCTGTCTGTATATTTTTCATTTAAATTGGCAACGCTTAAATTTGTGCTGATTATAGTGCTTTTTTTGTTGCAAATTCTTGTGTTTAATATATCAAAGAAAACCGAGCAAGTGTACGCGGTGGTAAATTCCGTGCCCAAGTCATCTATTATAAGCAAATCGCAATTGTACACGCTCTCTTGCTTTGAAAGCGCACTTTCGACGTTTATACGCCCGAATTTATAATCTTCCATAAACTGAAAAAGTTTGTATGCTGACTGATACATAACATTTTTATTCATACGAATAAGTTCGTTTGCAATGCAATTTGTCATAAAGGTTTTACCGGTACCGGAGGAACCGTAAAAATACAAATTGCCGCCTTTTCGGTCGAAATCCATGCAAAACAGCTTGCAAAATGCCAAAACCGATCGCATGTTGTCATACGGAGAGGTTTGCATACGCTCATTGTATGTTTTGGGGTACCATTCAAGGCTGAAATTGTCAAAAGTGTCGTTTTCAAAGTCTATGGAAAGCTCGGCAGAGCCGTTTATTGACGAACGGAGAACTTTTTTGAAAATGTCCATGTAGCATGAGCATTTGTTGCCGTTTACATAGCCGGTATCTTTGCATTTTAGACAATTGTATACGGGGTTCGTCTCGTCTTTTGCTCCGAATTCTTTTAAAAGAGCTTCTCTTTTGCTTAAAAGCTCATCTCGTTGAGAATTTAAAGAGCTTACCGCTTCATCGGGCGTTAAGCCTTCGGATATTATTCTTGAAGCGTTTTTTACGGCGAGCATGGAAATTTCATCGTCGATTTTTTCTATCGCCGGGAGAGCTTCATAGAGCTCTTCTCTCTTTTTTTGAACATATTTTTCGTTTTCTGTTCTCATGCGCTCGTATTCGTCCATAACTTTTTTATGAAATGACAATGAATTAAACATACTCTCACCACCTAATTGTTAACTCTGTTCATTCTGTTTTTAATAATTTCTATATCAAAATCGCTGATTTCGTCGTCGTAATCTTGAAACGAGTTTTTCTTACGCGGCGCATAATCGATTTTAGCTTTAGATGCAGGTGCGCTTTTAGGCGTATTTCCTATGTTTTTCAATATGGCATCCATGTATTTAAACGCCACTTTTCCTGTATTTGTAACGGTTGTTTCGTAGGCTTGCTTTATCACGCTGTCGTCTAGCTTCATTTGATATACCCAGTTTTTGATATATTCCTCTTCGGTGTCGGTAAATTCGCGTCCACTTATTTTAAACATTTCCTTGTAGCGTTTTAGGGTATTGCCCACTTCGGCTTGCTCTTTTACGAAGGCACTGGCTTTAGAGAGGGTGTTTATTTCGTTGTCCGCCCAAGTGTATGCAACTTTTTCTATGTAGCGCATGTTGGTTTTTTCCAAAGACACACAGTATTCAAGAAGTGTAAAAATCACTTCCACGGGCATTTTGAGGTAATCATACAAGCTGAAAAGAATTTTTCTGTCCGTATCGGAAAGAGTTCTGTTCAAAAGCTGTGACGAAATTAAAAACATATGGCGAATACCGTCGTTGTTTTTCATGTATTTATTTATATCGCTTTTGGTATACATTACCGCCGTGGGCGACGTGCGTGGCTTATGAATCGGTTCGGGCATGTCTTCGTCGATTTCCGCGTGATTCGATAAATTTTGAGAAACAAATTTAATCCTGAAATCTTCATTTGAGCTCTGCTTAAACTCGATTACGCCCTGTTTGTGCCAGTATTTAAAAGAGCGAATAACATCGGACTCCAGCAAGTTAAGAGCGTTTGCGATATCCGCAAGTGTTAGATTGCGGTTTGCCGCGTGGCGAAGCGCATACAAATACACCTTTACAAAAGAGCCGTTTGCCTCGCAAAGGTACTTGTCTACAAATTCATTGCTCACAACAAAATAATTACTTGCATTTTCTATTTCTATCATCCGATGTTTCCTCCAACGTTATTAAATATATTTTAAAATCACGGAAATGTGCCTTGCGATACAGGGCACATTTCCGCATTTACAAAGTCGGAGCTGCATCCGCTTTGCTATTTTGTAACAGTAACATTAACGGCTGTTGCTTCAAAAATACCGTTGTTTCTTGAACCAAAAGCACTGATTTTCACGCCATTGTCAATTGCCGAAAGTTTAAGGGAATTTCCGGTTGTTATGTCGATAATTGTGGCTTTGCTCTTTACAAATACCGGCTCTGTAACCGAAACGCCGCTTACGGAGTCAATATAAGTAACCTGGATCACGCCATAGGAAGTGTTTACGGAAGAAACAGTTCCCGTAATTTGAGTAATGCCCTCTGCAACGTCGGTTGTTATGGCAACCACGGTGTCGCTTTCAATCTTAACCGTTGCGGCAACGCCCGCTCTTAAATCGTAGAAGCATGCACCTGCCTTTCCGGGAATATTGAATGTGCAATCGTTTGTAACTTTATATGTTATGTTTTTGTCGTCAATTTTTAAAGTAATCTTAGGTGATGCCGATATGATAACTTCGGTTATAACACCTGTTTTCTCCTGGGATTTGCTTGTAGCAACTATTTTTGACACTCTTCCGTAAGTTGTGGTAACGGCGGCGGTGTCGCCCGCCAAAATATCGAAAGCGGTTGCTTTTGTACCGTTTTTGGTAACGGTAAAGTCATCACCCATGATAAATTCCTCTTCTGTTCCGTCAGTAAGCTCCATGTATATTTTGCAAACCGGAGTAATTTCAACATCGGATATTCTTCCTGTTACGGTAGACTCCTTGGGATAAGCGTATATTGTGGTAACTTTTCCTTTTTTTACGGTAAGTTTAATGTATGCGCCTGTTTTAATCTCATTTAAAGAAGAAGCTGAATTGTCATATGTAATAACGCAATTGTCCGCAAGAGGATATGTGCTCTTGACAGAAGACGGTTTTAAATCCGTTTCGCCCATTTCATAGATGATAATGCTTGTTTCGCCGCCGCGAGAATTTGTGCCAGCCATTGAACCGTAAACCTGAGCATCAAGAAGAGGTGTCATAAAGTCAATCGCATAAACGGAATTGTTTTTTAAAGTTACCACGGCATCATAGCCGGCGGCAACGTCATTCATGGTGATGGGTGTGCCTTCAAATCTTAAAAGCACGGAAGATGCAAGTGAATACTGCTTTGTTTGAGTATCATCTTTGATTTTTATATTTCTTGTTGCGGTGTCTATATCGGCTACAAGTCCGCCTTTAAACTCATATCCCGTAAGACCCATGAGCTTGTATAGAAGAACTGCCGCCTGAGCTCTTGTAACGTCGGTATTGGGAGAAAAACTATTGTTGTCCATACCGTTCATAAGGCTTGCGTTTGTTACATACTCAACGTATTTTTTCGCATATGCGGGAATTGTATCGGCATCGCTGTATTCAAGCGAAGTTATAACGTTTTTCTTAACCTCTGCCTCGGCATCGAGAGCTTTCGTAAGAAGGACGGCTATTTCGTATCGTTTCATGCCTGCCGAAGCGTTGCTTGCTTCGATATAATCCGACAATTCTTCCAATGATATTACATTTTTTATGAGAAGATATGCAATTTCGTCATTCCCGTAGCTGAGGTCGTATTCGGCAATTTGTTCACCGTAAATTTCGGTTGCGGTGTCTATAAGTGCGCTGTTTTCACTCTCGTAAAATCCCAAAGCACGTGATGTGAGAACGAGCGACTCCAGTTTGGTTACCGTTCTTTCGGGCCTGAATGTGTTGTCCTCATAGCCTTTTATAATTCCTTGCGAAGCCATATTTCCGATAGCTTCTGTTGCCCAGTTGTATTTTGTCGCCGAAACGTCGCTGAAAGATGCCGCCATGGAAACGACCGACGCAGACAAAACCATAACCGAAGCAAGTGTTGCAGATAAAACTCTTAACTTTTTCATTTTTGTACCCTCCTTAATAATCAGAAACAATATTTAAAAATGGTATTGCATTTAAAGATAAATCAGCAAAATTGCCTTTTTGACCCTCGTAGTAGGCACTGCACGCCGTCATGGCGCCATTGTCGGTGCAAAGTATCGGCGACGGATAATATAGTTTTCTTGCGCCTTTGCGGTTTTCAATCTCTTGCCTCAAACGAGAATTTGAAGCAACACCGCCCGCCAAAGCCAGAGTATCAATGTTGTATTTATCGGCGGCGGCAAGCAAATTGTCTACAAGAACTTCTACAACGCTACGCTGAAAACTTGCCGCAACGTCCGCTTCACAAATGGTTTCGCCTTTTTGCGTTGCGGTGTGAATGTAATTTATAACGCCAGTCTTAATGCCGCTGAAACTGAAATCAAAGTTGTCGGCTCCAAAAGTTACTTTTTTAAAGTTAACGGCATGTTCGTCGCCCGCTTTTGCCAATTTGTCTATTTTCGGGCCGCCAGGATAACCGAGACCCAAAACCCTTGCCACTTTATCAAAAGCCTCTCCCGCGGCATCATCACGAGTTTGCCCCAAAACTTCAAAATCAGTGTAGTCTTTTACCAAAATTATGTGGCTGTGCCCGCCCGATGTTACCAAACACATAAAGGGTGGTTTAAGATCGGGGTGCTCTATAAAGTTTGCGCAAATGTGTGCCCTTATATGGTGAACCTGTATAAGGGGGATTTTCAATGCGTACGCAAGTGCTTTTGCGGCGGAAACACCCACAAGAAGTGCTCCCACAAGACCCGGAGCATATGTTATACCGATAGCATCAATGTCTTTTAAAGTGACATTTGCCTCGTATACAGCCTCCGAAATAACCTTATTTATAACTTCAAGATGCTTTCTTGAAGCAATTTCCGGCACAACACCGCCGTAGAGTTTATGTATGTCTATTTGCGAAGAAATAACGTTTGAGAGAACCTCTCTGCCGTCTTTTACAACGGATGCCGAAGTTTCGTCACATGAAGACTCTATTCCCAATATAAGCAACACATCACCGCCTTTAAATCAAAATTCATATGTCATCAAAACTGCATTTTCTTTAGGGTTACGATAATAATCTTTCCTCTTACCGTAAGATAAAAAACCTTTCTTTTCATAAAGCGCAATCGCGCTTTTATTGCTTTCTCTCACTTCCAAAAAAGAAGTTTGGCATTCTTTTTTTTTTGCCTCTTTTAAAAAGAAGTCTATGAGAAACTCTCCTATGCCGTTTCTGCGATAATTCGGCGCTACGGCTATTCGGTTCAGCTCACATTCATCAAAAATAAAAGAACCGTTCAAATATCCCACCATCTCATTTTTGCAAAAAATGCCGAACCATACGCATTTTTCTTCGCTTTTTATATCATCTTCAATGCTTTTTAAAGACCACGCTTCGTCAGCAAAGCAAAGTATTTCAAGCTTTTCAAGCTCTGATGTATGAGAAATATTTAACTTTTTTAAGCAAAAATCAAAGTTTTTCAACAAGATTTTCAATCGCCTCCGCAATTTCTTCGGCACAAGCGTTATATACTTCTTGAATTTGACCGTATGGGTCACTTACCGGTTTATCAACACCATACGCCTTTTCGTTTAGCGTGTATATTTTGCCGGCGT
>CAZSIY010000058.1:0-8386 GCA_964606825.1 uncultured Oscillospiraceae bacterium
TCTTTCGCCCATGGCTACGATTTCAAAGTATATAAAAAGCAAGGAAGAAAATGCAAAGGTAGTGTTTATAGGCCCTTGCACGGCAAAGAAAATGGAAGTTCAAGCAGAGGAAGTAAAGCCGTATGTTGATGCGTGCCTTACTTTTGAAGAACTTCAAGCGCTTTTTGACAGCCGCGAAATAGATATTACGGCTCTCGGCGAAGATGTTTTGGACAACGCTTCTTATTTTGGACGAATTTTTGCTCGTTGCGGCGGCCTTGCAGATGCCGTGGCACAAGGCCTTAAAGAGCACGGAATAGATGATTTTGAGCTGAATGCTATATCTTGCGACGGCATAGAAGAGTGCAGAACGGCTCTTCTTAAAAAGAGTCGAGGTGTGTTAAACGCAAACTTTATTGAGGGCATGGCGTGCGTCGGTGGCTGTATAGGCGGCGCGGGTTGCCTTACCCACGGCGAGAAAAACAAAGCCGAAGTCGATAAGTACGGAAAAGAGGCTTATGAAAAAACCATAACCGACGCTATTTCGATTTTATAAACGAAAGCTCCGCCGAACTTTGGCGGGGTTTTCATACAAAATGCGCAAAATTGAACGAAAATTCAAATTAATTTTAATTGATTAGCTGTTTAAGTGCGCGTAATACTTGACTGTACACAAATATGGTGATATAATTAGTCATGATAGTTTCTAAGAACAGGGGTTGTCAGTATGGCATATAAAATAATTACAAAAAAAGTATTAAATCCTCAGATTTTTCTGATGGAAATTGAGGCTCCTCTCGTTGCAAGGCGAGTAGAACCTGGACAGTTTATAATACTTCGCACGGACGAAAAAGGCGAAAGAGTGCCTTTCACCGTTGCGGACTTTGATCGCGAAAAAGGAACGGTTACCATAATCGTTCAAATTGTGGGAAAAACCACATGCGATCTTTCGAAATTTGAAGAGGGAGACAGCATAAGCGATTTCGCAGGTCCTCTGGGCATGCCCACACCGCTTGACGGCTTAAAAAAAGTTGCCGTAATAGGTGGCGGCCTCGGAACGGCGATTGCATATCCACAAGCTAAAAAACTTCACGCTTTGGGCGCTTCCGTTACTGTAATTACAGGTTTTAGAAGTGAAGAGCTTATCATTTTAAAAGATGAGCTTGAAGCAGTATCGGACAAACTTATAATAACCACAGACGATGGCTCAAACGGCGTAAAAGGCTTTGTTACCGACAGACTCACCGAGCAAATAGAAGCCGGTGAAAAGTTTGACGAGGTAATTGCCATAGGTCCGCTTCCTATGATGCGCGCCGTGTGCAAGGTTACGGAAAAGTATAATATTCCCACAACTGTTTCTATGAACCCTGTAATGATTGACGGCACGGGAATGTGCGGCGGTTGCAGAGTTATCGTAGGCGGCGAAACAAAGTTTGCGTGCGTAGACGGTCCTGATTTTGACGGTCATAAAATCGATTGGGATGCGGCTCTTAAACGTCAGCAGATGTTCAACCCGTATGAAAAACGAGCATGCGATGAGGGAACATGCAGAATAGGGAGGACCAACAATGCCTAACATGTCTTTGAAAAAAAATCCTATGCCTGAGCAGGATCCTAATGTAAGAAATAAAAACTTCCTCGAAGTTACAAGCGGCTACACTGAGCAAATGGCAATCGACGAAGCGGCAAGATGTTTAAATTGTAAAAATAAACCTTGTATGCAGGGATGTCCGGTTGCGGTAAAAATTCCCGAATTTATAGCGCTTGTGGCAGAGGGTAAATTTGAAGAGGCGTATCTTAAAATTACCGAAACAAACGCTTTGCCGGCTGTTTGCGGAAGAGTATGTCCTCAGGAAAATCAGTGCGAGTCGAAGTGCGTGCGCGGAATAAAAGGCGAGCCGGTTGCAATAGGAAGATTGGAGCGCTTTGTTGCCGATTATCACATGGCACATGCAAAAGACGAGATAAACCCCGTAGAGAAAAACGGTAAAAAGGTAGCCGTTGTAGGTTCGGGTCCATCGGGTCTTACCGCGGCGGGAGATTTGGCGAAAAAAGGGTATGACGTTACCGTTTATGAAGCGTTTCATACCGCCGGCGGCGTGCTTATGTACGGCATACCAGAGTTTAGACTGCCGAAAGATATCGTGCAAACGGAAATAACAAAACTTGAAAAAATGGGCGTTCATATAGAAAAGAATGTCGTTATAGGAAAGACGATTCTCATAGATGAGCTCTTTGAAGATTTTGGCTACGATGCCGTTTATATCGGCTCCGGTGCGGGTCTCCCGTCGTTTCTCGGCCTTGAGGGCGAGACGTTGAACGGCGTGTATTCGGCAAATGAGTTTTTAACGCGTATTAACCTTATGAAAGGTTACAAATTCCCTGAATATGATACTCCGGTTTATATTGGAAAGAATGTAGCGGTTTTCGGCGGCGGTAACGTTGCAATGGATGCCGCAAGAAGTGCAAAACGTTTGGGCGCGGAAAACGTTTATATAGTTTACAGACGCGGAATGGAAGAACTTCCCGCAAGAGCCGAGGAAGTGGCTCATGCAAAAGAAGAGGGTATAGAGTTCTTACTTCTTAAAAATCCTACGAAATTTGTCGGCACCGAAGAAGGTTGGCTCAGCGGTGTTGAGCTTATAAATATGGAACTCGGCGAACCCGATGCAAGCGGCAGACGCCGCCCTGTTGCAATAGATGGAAGTGAAAATGTGCTTGATATCGATACAGCGGTTATTGCTATCGGTCAAACGCCCAATCCTCTTATCAAAAAGACAACCGAGGGTCTTGAAACCAATAAACGCGGTTGTATTGTTGCCGATGAAAACGGCGCTACCACAAAGAAAATGGTTTATTCCGGCGGAGACGTCGTTACAGGCGCGGCTACGGTAATACTTGCTATGGGAGCAGGAAAAACCGCCGCTGCGGCAATTGACGAAGAACTTAATAAAAATTAAGAATAGTCAAAAGCTCACGCAATGTTTGACGTGGACTTTTAAAGTTTGAAATGTGAGGGATAAAAAGCCTTCCCATCAAGGGGAAGCCTTAAAAATTTTTCTCTAACTTGACAAAATTATATAATTGATTACATAAAATAAAAAAACAGGAGTGTTTGTTTGAAATATTATAATTTACCGGATATTGCGGCTTAACCGAGAGGTCAGCAAAACGCAATAAGCCGTTTCTCTCGGATAATGAGCTTAAATATTTGGGAGGAAACAGAAATGAACAGAGAAAATAAAAGAAAACAATTTGAAAAAGGATATTATAAAACTCATAAATGCAATGATGTATTCACATGTAAATTCTGTGGGCGTGTGGTTGTTTGCGGGCAGTAGCCACCGCAACCACTGTCTAAACTGCCTTTCGAGCTTTCATTTGGACATTGAACCCGGCGACAGAGCAAGAGATTGCGGCGGTATAATGGAACCTATTTCGGTTTGGGAGAGAAAAGGCGGCGAATTGGCAATAATACACCGCTGTAAAAGGTGCGGCGCTTTAAGTTACAATCGTGTTGCGGCAGATTATAACCCCATGAAACTTATGAGTATTTCGTTGAAACCCTTGTGTATGCCGCCATTTTCGCTTGAACGAATTGAGAAAATGACAGCTCTTATGGGCGGCGACGGAAAACTCGGATTGTAAAAATTTGAGTTTGCTACTGAGTCATTTGTTTTAATTCACGGCCGCCACCGCATGTTGTCGGCTCAGACTGTTGCTCAAAATACAAGACTAAACAGCTTGTTTGGCATTCTATAAACAATGCGGCGGGAATTTATAAATTTATTTCCGATGCTGAGGACAAAGACATTCCGTGCTACGAAATTTTAAATTCGCTCGAAGACAGCAAAATAATCGGCATGCAAAACGGAATTAGGTTTCTTAGAGGTGTTTTAACGGAAGATACCGAGGAGGCTTGCGATGTTTCAACGCTTGGCGAATGTGATTTGGCAAACCTTATGACATACGTCGGAAGATATTTCGGGGATTTTGTGGGCGAACCGGTTTACGAGAGTATATCCGAGCCCGGTTCCGGAAAAAAACATATGAAAATCAGCGACATGCAAAATGCGGCATATAAGTATTTCGGAATAGATATTAAAGGGTTTTTTAAAAACCGTCTTAAATATTCTGCGCCGAAAAACAAAAAATAATCAGGGAATATTACGGCGAAATCAAAAACATAAACGGTGAAGATTATGTTGATGTATGTGAGCAGATTGACGTTTCTAATGCATCTGATGTACATTTTGAAAACGAGTAATTCCATAGCGTTAAAAACAAATATTTTCTTGAGCTTGTAAAATCGGATTATTCGATTGACAAGGAAGATGAATATGAAGGAACTGAGTGGTACGTTTCAACTTTTTATAATGACAATGCGTGTGTTTATCTCGGCAATGGACGGATAATCGGATTTGTATCGAAAAACGGAGATTTTAATCCGTATGACGGGGATTTTAGAATTATCCGCAATAGCTATGGCTTTAATGCAATCTACGAAAATATTATAAAAACGGAACACCGTGATGCAGATGATGTTGTTGATTGGTATTGCTATTACGCAAAAGACGGAAAGGAAATTGTCAAAATCGAAGAATCATACGAAAAAAATGGTGATACATATGTGATGTCCTCTTGGAAGCTGCTCGTTCCCCAAACTGAAAAATTCGCATATATTCTAAGATATCGGAATTACGATAATCGTGATGCCGATATTGAAAACGCGATGATTATACTTCCTGACGGTACACTGCATAAAATTCCCGATATGAAAAGAGAAATTATTCCCAATGATGACTTTATAAACTTTGACTATGTCGTTGCGGACCAATCGGGAAATCTTTATAAAAACGGCGAGTGCATATATATATAAATACAAAATATGACTATGTTCTTCCGATAGATGAAAATTATGCGCTTTGTACTTTTGCATTGAGAAATAACAGTGATGAATACAAAACGTATGATTTTGACCACAGAATATTATCTTTAGAAAAAGGTGAGGAAATATGCAAAGCTGATTTGCCGATAACCAGTGGCGTGGATAGTATTTTTGGTTATATCAGCTTTTTGGGAAAATCTTCGTCAGATAAAAATCTCTATTATTTTACTGACAATGAAAGTATATATAACCTAAATATCAAGACCGGTGAAACAAAAGAGTATGTTAATGATGAATTTGATCGTGTGTTGACATGGAAGTTTTTCGATAACGACAATTTTGCATATATCGCATCGGATGATTACAATGCTTATATAAATAACGGAAATTCGGCTATAGTGGAAATAAAAGACAGGGAAGGAAACACCATTTTTAAAAAGAAAGATTTAATGGGCGGATATGTCGGTAATGATTATGTCGTAGCCTATGGCGGCCGCAAAAGTGATAGCTTAGAGTGTGATTTTAACGAAATCGGCAAAAATGATTTTCTCTATATCACTCCCGCAGGTGATGCAATGCCGCTTTTCAACGAAACTTCAAAAATATTTAAAGATTATGATTTGGAAAATGATGAAGGCAAGGTTAGTGCAGAATTTTATGAAGATTCGTTTGTTATAAGTGTTACCGAAAAAAACAGTGACGGCGAATATACCGGTGAAAGCTATGTTTATGATTTATCAAAAAAATCCGGCTTTAAAAATATTGTGATAATTGTTTTGGTTTGCGATGCCGCTCTTGCTTTTGCAATTGTTGTGCTTTGCTTGAAAAAGAGAAAAATTCGGTTGCCATTCTTGAAATGTCACAGTCGGAGCCGGTGGATATGCCCGAGAGTGTTGTCTATGCAGAAGACGAAGAAACTGAGGATAAAACCGCCGATGGAATTTCCGAGAAAAAAACAGAGTGATTATAATATGTTTTTGCTTTATGCTAAAAAACAAATTCGGCAACTTGCAGTTGCTTGCAGAAAAATTCCGATTGTGTTAAAATAATAAAAACGTAAAGGAGGAACACAATGAATTTTTCCAACAAAATATATAAACTGCGAGTAAAAGAAAAAATGTCGCAAGAAGAATTTGCCGATTTGTTTAGCGTTTCAAGGCAAGCTGTTCAAAAATGGGAAAGCGGGGCATCTCTTCCTGAAATTTCGAAACTTGCGGAAATTGCCAAGCACTTCGGAGTTTCGCTCGATTATTTGATTTTGGAGCGCTCGGAGCGCCGAAAAAAAGAGCTTATACCTTTTAACGAAACCCTTGTGAGCTTTGAGAATATTCACTATTGGGAATTTTATGCTTCCTCGATTTTGGACGAATACAAGCAGTCTTATGACGAGGGACTCGATGTTGAAAAGTACAAGCCACTATTTGAAGCAATTTCTCGATTGCCACAAGATGCTGTAAAAAAAGAACTCGGCGATATTGCACAAAAAATCGTTCTAAACGTGCCGTACAGAAAAGATTATAAACACAATGAGCCCTCGGCGCTTTCGGAGATAAAAAGCCTTAGGAAGTCATTTCCTTTCGTTACGGGCAAAGCTTCGAATTTACAAAACAAAATACACGGCGCATGGATGGGCAGAATTTGCGGTTGTATGCTCGGTAAAACCGTAGAGTGCATACGCACCGAAGAACTGCAACGTTTTTTGAAAGAAACTGATAATTTTCCGATGAAAAGATATATTTTAAAATCCGATTTGGAAAAAGTGGATTTGTCAAAATATAATTTTGATTTTACACGTCAAAAATTTGCCGATGATGTGAATTGTATGCCGATTGACGATGACACAAATTACACAGCTTGCACAGCTCATTTTTGAAAAGCACGGTTCGAATTTTACAAGTGAAGATGTTGCCGAGGCGTGGGTGGCATATCAGCCGAAAGATGCCTATTGCACTGCGGAAAGAGTAGCATTTTGCAATTTTATAAAAGGATATCGCCCGCCGCAGTCGGCAGTGCGCAAAAATCCTTACAGAGAGTGGATTGGCGCACAAATACGCGCGGACTACTGGGGATATATAAACCCCGGAAATCCCGAAAAAGCGGCAGAAATGGCATACAGAGATGCATCGGTATCTCATGTGAAAAACGGCATATACGGCGAAATGTTTGTTGCTGCAATGGTTGCGACGGCATCTGTTACAAAAGATGTCGAGAACATAATTTTGTCGGGTCTTGCGCAAATTCCGCACACGTCAAGGCTATATGAAGAAATAATGCACATATACGGCATGTATAAAGACGCTGTTTGCCAAAAGGAAGTTTTCGGATATATTCACAGCCACTACAATGAGGGCGAGGGCTATGGCTGGTGCCATACTATTTCAAACGCTATGATTGTGACGGCGGCTCTTCTCTACGGAAAAGGCGATTTTTCAAAGTCGATATGTATGGCTGTTGAAACGGGATTTGATACCGATTGCAACGGTGCTACCGTGGGTTCGATTTTGGGTATGGTAGGTGGAATTAATTCCATTGGCGACGTGTGGAAAAAGCCTTTTAACGATACTTTGGACACTTCTATTTTCGGCGTGGGAAAGGTGAGCATAGCTCAAAGAGCGGAAATAACCATAAAACATATTGAAAATAATTTAAAAAATTAGTTGCAAATAAGATTTGAGGTGGTGCGAATTTTCGCGCCACCTTTTCCAATATAATTATATAATTATCTGATTTTTGTCACGATAGCTTTTCGGCGTTTCCGAAAGTTTTTTGGAAAATACGTAGTTGAAATATGCCTGGCTGTTAAAGCCGCACAAAATGGCGATGTCGGCAAGCGAGGCGTTGGTGCCCGAAAGCATGTCTTTTGCGAGATTGAGCCTCAACGAAGTGAGATATTGCAAAGGAGTAATGCCTTTTATGCTTTTAAAAACTTTGTGGAAAAATCCCGCGCTTAAATTAACCTTTTTGGCGATGTCCGAAAGGGATATTTGACTTTCAAGGCTGTTTTTCATAAAATCGCATGCGGTTTTAACTGCGGGAACGTATTCTTGGTAACGACCGCTGTATTTGTGCGAAGTTTTTATAAGCAGCAGGCTTATAAGTTCCAAAAGTTTTCCTTGAACATAGAGCGAAGTTTGAAAATTTTGAGTTTTTTGCTTGCGGATAATGTTTTTAAATATTTCCGTTACGATGTCGGCATTGTCAGCGGCGAAAACTTTGGGCAGTGCGTTGAGCGCGACGGATATTTGCTCGTCGTCACACTTAAAATGGGCATAGTAACACTCAAAAGAATTAATGCTGTAACGAATGTCGCCCGGCTTTGAAATAAGTATGTTTCCGTGCTTTTGCTCGTGCTTTTCGCCGTTTATAACGCTTGTGTTGGTAGAGGTGGTGTAAAGCTCTATTTCGTAAAGCTCCACCTTTCGCGGATTTGTTTTAAAACTCGAAGACATGTTCTCCGAAATATAGTAATCTATTTTTTCGTTTGTAAATATTTTATTCATAATGCCCTCTGATTAAGAT
>CAZSIY010000059.1:0-8150 GCA_964606825.1 uncultured Oscillospiraceae bacterium
CACATGTACCCCGGGGCAAATTCAAAAATATTTGGGAAAAGTGTCAGGTCCGATGCTCGACAGGTTTGATATGCACATCGAAGTGGCTTCCGTTAAATATGACGACCTCGCCGAAAAGGTGAAATCGGAGAGTTCGGCGGAAATTTTAAAGCGCGTAAAAAAGGCGCGCGACATTCAGCTAAAACGCTACGAGGGACTAAACCTCTATTGCAACGCCCAACTCGATGCCTCCCTCACCGAAAAATTCTGCCCGCTCGACAACGAATCGAAACAGCTTTTAAAATCGGCATTTGAGAGTCTCGGCCTCAGTGCCCGCGCCCACGGCAGAATTTTAAAACTCGCAAGAACAATTGCCGACCTTGCCGGCAGAGAAAATATAATTTTAAATGACGTTGCCGAGGCAATTCGTTACAGAAGTCTCGACAAAAAGTTTTGGTACGGTCTTTAGACCGCGAAAGGAGAATTTTTATGAAAAATCCGCTTATGTATCTTTTGTATTTGCTTTTCCCGGTGGCGATTACAATGATTGCCTCCGGCTTTGGAAACATATTTATAACAATCGGCGCTTTTGTTGTGTCGCTTTTGATTTTGGCGTTTTGGTTTAGGGCAGACCTTTTAATGCTCCTCGGCATGACTAAATATCAAAAAAACAAAGCGCAGGGCATAAACCTTATGACCCACGCCGTAAACACCGGCAAACTCCGCCCGAAGAGCTGCCTTCTCTACGCTTACGTACTTTTGAGAAACGGCGAACCCGATGAAGCCGAAAGCATTATAAACAAAACCACCTACCTCGGCAAAGGCATTTTAAAAGATGCCGAAAAGAAAAACGCCGAGCTCAATCTCGCCCTTATTGACTGGAAAAGAGGCAATTTAAACAATGCCATTATGAAAGCCGAACAGCTCTACTCCGACGGCTATTTAAACGGAAATCTTTACGGCACCTTGGGGTATTTTTACATTGCAAACAACGAGATTGACAAAGCGTTGGAAATTTCCCACGAGGCTGTTGAATACAACCCCGATGACCTCATAAGCCTTGATAATTTGGGACTTGCCTGTCTTTTGAACGGTCAAATAGACGAAGCCGAAGAAATTTACGAAAAAATAATGGAAAAAGAGCCGAAATTCTTAGAACCCTACTACAATTACGCAATGCTTTTTGAAAAACGCGCCGAGCTCAACACCGCGGCGGAATATTACGAAAAAGCGCTTAATTTCGAGGAAAAATATCTCTCAACGGTAACTCATGAACAGGTAAGAAACGCAATTGAGCGCTTACGCGAAATTATGAGGTAGAAAATGAGAATACTCTATGTTGACAACTTTTTAAATTTCAGCGGGCACATGCTCGCAGGAGCCCTTTTGGACGCGGGCGCCGATATTTGCGGGATAAGAGCGGCTTTAACCTCCGCTTTTCCCGAGGCGAATATTAAGGCGTTTCCCGCGTCTTGCTCTATGATAGAGGGAACTTTTGCCGAAATTTCAATACCCGACAATAACGAAAAAATAAACCTTAACAGCGCCATTTCTTTTGCAAGCAATATGACATTACCCTCGGGCACAAAAGCGTTTCTAAAGCGCACTTTAACGCTTTTAAAAGCGGGCGGCGACGATGATTTTTCAAAGTCGGAGCTTTTTTATCTTGTGGCGCTTTGCGTTTGCGTAAAGTCCGCTATGGAGAGCCTTGATATAGACTATACCGTTTGTGTGGGAATAAAATGCAAAAAAAGCTCGAATTCCGAAAAAATATGCACTGCGGCGCACGCGCACGCGATTTTTACCGATGAAGATTTTGAGCAAAGCACCTTAGACACGGCGTTTCTCGCCGCCCTTTGCAACGATTACAGCCCCGCGCCCGATATGGATATTATAAAAATAGGCTACGGCGCCGCTCAAAAACACTGCGACACCCCCGCCCTCGTCCGCGCCGTTGTGGGCGAGCAAAAAGGCTTTATGCTTGAAGAGGAGCTGTTTTTCGAAACTGTGGAAAGTGTGATTTTATAAGGCAGATAATACGGTTTTTATTCTCCATTCCCTACCGAATAATATTTTCTTGAAATTCCCAAATTTCTTGCCGAAAGTACTTGATTTTTTACTGAAATTGTTATAAAATGTAGGGTGGTGATATTTAAATATACAAAAGCCAATAATACAAACAAACGCGGGTGAAACCCCCGAGCTTAAATAAAACGGCTTCACGGCCGACAACGGAGGTAATTTTTATGAAAAAGAAAAACTTAGCAATACTTACAAGCGGCGGAGATGCACCGGGTATGAATGCCGCAATTCGCGCGGTTGTAAGATGTGCGATTTCCAAAGGATATTCGGTAACAGGCATTAAAGAGGGATACAAAGGCCTCTTGGGCGAAGACATGATAGAATTAAATTCCCGCTCAGTAGGCGAAATTATCCAGCGCGGCGGCACAATTCTCGAAACCGCAAGATGCATGGAATTCGCAACTCCCGAGGGAATTGCAACCGGTGCCGAAATTTGCCGCAAACACGGCATAGAAGCCCTTGTTGTAATCGGAGGCGACGGCTCCTTCATGGGCGCAAGAGCGCTTTCGAATTCGGGCATACCTACAGTTGCAATGCCCGGCACCATAGACAACGACATTTCTTGCAGTGAATACACCATAGGATTTGATACTGCCCTCAACACCGCTGTTGAAGCAGTAGACAAAATCCGCGACACCAGCACATCTCACCACCGTTGCTCGGTAGTTGAGGTAATGGGCGCTCGCGCAGGCTACATTGCGGTTGAAGCGGCAATAGCTTCGGGCGCGGAAGTTGTGCTCACTCCCGAAATCGAATTCGATTTTGAAAAAGACGTTATCGAAGTTATAAAAGCCGGCAAAGAAAACGGCAAAAAACACCACATCGTGGTTATGGCCGAGGGTATTTCCATGCCGTCGGCGGAAGTTGCCAAGAGAATACAGGAAGAAACAGGCGTTGAAACCCGCGCTACCGTTCTCGGTCACATTCAAAGAGGCGGCCGCCCCACAGTAAGAGACAGAGTAATCGCCGCAAAAATGGGCGCATACGCCGTAGACCTTATTGAAGCGGGAAAATCCAACCGCGTAGTTGTAATGAAAAACGGCGAACTTTGCGACATAGACATAAACGAAGGTCTTGCTATGAAAAAATCCGTTTCCAAAGCAAGCTACGACCTCGTGAGAACTTTGTCTATCTAACGCCATGGGAACAGCAAAATACATCGTTTTCGCACTTATGGCACTTTTGCTTGCGGCAAATTTCATGTGCAAAACAATTTTGAAAAAAATATTTAAAAAAGAAATGTCCGACGAAAAAATCGCCCTTGCAAAATCGGCATGCCTTGCCTTTTTTCTCGCCGGCGCGGCATATATATTTTTCGCCTGATGTTTAAAGAGAGAGGAATTGAAATAATGGCTTCAAAAAGAGAACTAGCCAAGCAGTATAACCCATCCGACGTTGAAGACAGAATATACGAAAATTGGGTTAAAAACAATTGCTTCGGTGCAAAACCCGATAGCTCCAAAGAGCCCTTTACCGTGGTAATTCCGCCCCCGAACGTTACAGGTCATCTCCACATGGGTCACGCGCTTGACGAAACCCTCCAGGATATCCTTGTTCGTTACAAAAGAATGGCGGGATATAACGCCCTTTGGATACCGGGCACCGACCACGCCGGAATTGCAACTCAAATAAAAGTTGAGGAAGCTTTGAGAAACGAAGAGGGCCTCACCCGATACGACCTTGGAAGAGAAAAATTTCTTGAGCGCGTTTGGGATTGGAAAAACAAATTCGGCGACCGCATTATAAATCAAATAAAAAAACTCGGATGCTCTTGCGATTGGTCAAGAGAGCGTTTCACAATGGACGAAGGTTGCAGTAAAGCCGTAAAAGAAGTTTTCGTAAAATTGTACGAAAAAGGCCTTATCTACCAGGGCAACCGCATCATAAACTGGTGCCCGCACTGCATCACCGCCCTTTCCGATGCCGAAGTTGAATACGAAGAACAGGAAGGCTTCTTCTGGCATATCAATTACCCCGTAAAAGGTTCAGACGAAGTGGTGCAAATTGCCACCACCCGCCCCGAAACCCTTTTGGGAGATACAGCCGTTGCCGTTCACCCCGACGATGAAAGATACAAACACCTTGTCGGAAAAATGCTCATTTTGCCGCTCGTAGGCAGAGAAATCCCTGTTGTTGCCGACGAATACGTGGACATGGAGTTCGGTACAGGTTGCGTGAAAATCACTCCCGCCCACGACCCCAACGACTTTGAAGTAGGCTTAAGGCACAATTTGGAACAGATAAAAGTTTTAAACGACGATGCCACAATAAATTCCTACGGCGGAAAATACGAGGGCATGGATCGCTACGAGGCAAGAAAAGCGATTGTAGATGACCTTGATGCCGAAGGTTTCCTTGTAAAAATAGTTCCCCACAAACACAACGTAGGCCAGTGTTACAGGTGCTCCACCACGGTTGAGCCCATCACTTCAAAGCAGTGGTTTGTAAAAATGAAACCCCTCGCCGAGCGCGCAATAGATGTTGTAAAAGACGGAACTGTTAAGTTCGTGCCCGATAGGTTCAGCAAAACATATCTCAATTGGATGGAAAACGTTCACGATTGGTGTATTTCCCGCCAGCTTTGGTGGGGCCACAGAATTCCCGCGTATTACTGCGAATGCGGCGAAACCGTCGTTTCAAAAGAAGAGGTCAGCGTTTGCCCCAAGTGCGGCAAGGCTTTAAAACAAGACCCAGACGTTTTGGATACGTGGTTCAGCTCCGCGCTTTGGCCTTTCTCAACCCTCGGCTGGCCCGATAAAAACGAAGATTTAGACTACTTCTATCCCACAAGCGTGCTTGTTACGGGATATGACATAATTTTCTTCTGGGTTGCGAGAATGATTTTCTCCGCTATGGAGCACACAGGCAAAGAACCCTTTAAACACGTGTTTATCCACGGTATCGTGCGCGATTCTCAAGGCAGAAAAATGTCTAAATCTCTCGGAAACGGCATAGACCCGCTCGAAGTAATTTCCGAATACGGTGCCGATGCCCTCCGCTTTACCTTAGCTACGGGCAACTCCCCCGGAAACGACATGCGTTACTACAAAGAAAGAGTTGAAGCAAGTCGTAACTTTGCAAACAAAATTTGGAACGCATCCAGATTTTTACTTATGAACCTTGATATCGGCGAAATCCGTCTTCCCGACGTGAAAGACTTAAAGCTTGAAGACAAGTGGATTTTAAGTTCGTTTAACTCCCTTGTTAAAGAAGTTACCGACAACCTCGACAAATTCGAACTCGGCGTTGCCGTTGCAAAACTTTACGACTTTATCTGGGATAACTATTGCGACTGGTACATTGAGCTTGTAAAACCCCGTCTCTACGAAAACGACGGAGCAGACAAAAACGCTCAGCAAGTTCTTGCGTATGTGCTTGTAAACTCGCTTAAACTTCTCCACCCGTTCATGCCGTTTATTACGGAAGAAATTTTCAGCTATCTTCCCACCGACGAAGATACGATTATGCTCTCTTCCTGGCCGAAATACAGCGACGACCTCGCTTTCCCCGAAGATGAAAAGCGCATGGAGCTCGTGATGGACGCTATAAGAAGCATACGTAATTTAAGAACGCAAATGAACGTTGCGCCTTCCAAAAAGGCAAAAACAATAATCGTAACACCCGAAACCGAGCTTTTCGAAGGCACGCAAATTTTCTTTGAAAAATTAGCTTCCGCTTCCGAAACCGTTGTTACAAATGATAGAGCAATCGTCGGCGAAAACGCCGTAAACGCGGTAACTGCAGGCGCTGAAGTGTTTATTCCTCTCGACGACCTCGTAGACAAAGAGAAGGAAAAAGAGCGCCTTAACAAAGAGAAAGAAAAACTCGAAGCCGAAATAAAACGCGTAAATTCCAAGCTCTCCAATGAGGGATTTGTGGCAAAAGCTCCGCAAAAACTCGTTGACGAAGAAAAAGAAAAAGGCGAAAAATACAAGGCTATGCTCGAAAAAGTGCTTGAGAGCATCGAAAAATTGAAATAGGTGATAAATTTGCTTAAAACGTCGGAAGAATGTATTGAATATATTCACTCCGCGGGCAAATTCGGCAAGAAAACAGGGCTTGATAATATCAAAGCCCTGTTGGCATATCTGGGCAATCCTCAAAAAGAACTTAACTGTGTTCATATAGCCGGTACAAACGGCAAAGGTTCAGTTGCCTGTATGCTTGTAAATATTCTTGCCGCCGCGGGGTATAAGGCGGGGCTCAACAGCTCGCCCTACATAGAAAATTTTACGGAGAGAATTTCCGTAAACGGCACCGAAATTCCCGAAAACGCCTTTGTGCGCCTTACAAATGAAGTAAAAAATGCCGTAGATGCTCTTAAGGAAAACGACATTTGCCCCATTGAATTTGAAATAATTACCGCTTTGGGATTTTTGTATTTTAAAGAAGAGAATTGTGATTTTGCGGTTCTTTAATGTGGCCTCGGCGGCAGATTTGATGCCACAAACGCAATTGAAAAAACCGCTCTTTCCGTAATTTGCACCATAGGTTTGGACCATACTCAAATTTTAGGCAATACAATTGAAAAAATCGCCTTTGAAAAAGCGGGAATTTTAAAGAAAAACTGCCCCGTCGTGCTTCACCCTTGCATAAGAAGTGAGGCAAAAACAGTAATTGAAATAAGAGCAAAAGAGCTCTCCTCTCCATTTTTCGAAACCGAAAACAACGCGAAAATTTTTAAAAAATCCCTCTTGGGAACGGATTTTGAAATAGACAGAAATAAATATCATGTGAATTTGAACGGTGATTTTCAGGTGGGTAACGCCGCCCTTGCCGTAAACGCCGCAAAAATTTTAGCAAAATCGTATTCGATATCAGAAAAAAACATTTCCACAGGCTTGAAAAATGCCCGCTGGAAGTGCCGTTTTGAGTATTTCCCGCCAAAATATGAGGGCGGAGTTTCTTTTGTGATAGACGGCGCTCACAACCCCGACGGCGTTTCGGAATTTTCAAAAAGCGTGTCGGCGCTTGTGGAAAATGAAAAAAAAGTGTTCGTAATAGGCGTTTTAAATGATAAAGACACCGAAAAATGCGCCGATGTAATAGCAAACCTTCCCGGCAAGGTAATAGTTACCGATGTGCCGAGCACTAGGCAAACAAGCGGCAAAGATGTGTTCGATATAATCGCCCGAAAAAGAAAAAATTGTGCCTATGTGCCGAATTTTAAGTCCGCTGTAAAAATCGCGGAAAATGAAGTTTCGCCAAACGGATTCGTGTGCGTAGCGGGCTCGCTGTACCTCGCGGGAGAAGTGAGAAAGTTTTTGAGAGATGCGTGAATTTGTTTTCGTAGCTCTCCCCCGCCTTTTTTTACACCAATACTGTCAACTTAAGCCGAAAAAGATTTTTAAAGTTTATGATTTAGGCTTCCCCTTGTAGGGAAGCCTTTCGAAGCTAATCACATATGAATAAGCCGTACAGGCTGTTTTACAAATTACAGCGTGTAGACGAAATTCATAAGTGCAGGCCGGGGGCGAGCGTGCGTAGCGGCTCTACCGCCTTTGGTTATTTCCCTGAAAGAACATATTCCTGTCTGTGGCGCGGAAGCCGCGGTTTTCCTTATTTTCCAAAATAAAATAGCACACATCTTTTTCTCTGCTCTATAGCAAAAAATAGGTTCGTTTTTCAACGAACCTAAAAATCATTAAAACATTCCCGGAATATTAAGCCCGCCCGTAAGAGAGCTCATTTTGCTTGTGCTTGCGTTTTCAACCTGTTTTATAGCGTCATTTACAGCTGTAAGGATAAGGTCTTCGAGCATTTCCACATCGTCGGGGTCTACGGCTTCAGGTTTGATTTTTACTTCCGTAAGCTCCTTTTTACCGGACATTTTTACGCTTATAACGCCTCCGCCGGCCGTAGCTTCAAACTCGGTTTGCTCAATTTCTTCCTGCATTTTAAGCATGTTTTGCTGCATTTTTTGAGCCTGCTTTATCATATTATTCATGTTGCCGCCCATTCCCATGGGTATTCTTGATTTTGCCATTTTTTATTCCTCCAAAATTTAATTTGTTAAATATGAGCCGTCTGAGGCATCATAATAATACACATTGTTTTTGCTGTCTGTTATTCTGTAATACGGCAATGCT
>CAZSIY010000060.1:0-8144 GCA_964606825.1 uncultured Oscillospiraceae bacterium
TGCTCTACCAACTGAGCTAATGGTGCATGTCAATCAACAAACGATATTATACACTTTTTGACGGCTGTTGTCAATACTTTTTTAAACTTTTTTGCAAAAAAAGTTGCGATTTTCAAAATTTTTAAAAAAATGTAAATTTTTTCGCCGTTACTTGATAATATTTCCTTCAAAGTGTATAATTAAAGTTAAAACTCGCAATTGGAGATGACACGATGAAAAAATATTTAAAATACGCAAAGCCATACCTCATATATTTCATCTTCGGGCCGCTTTTTATGCTTACCGAAGTAGTGGGCGACGTAATAATGCCAAAAATGATGAGTTTAATCATCAAACACGGCGTTTACGGTGTTTCTTTATGTTACATAATAAAAACCGGCATAATCATGATTTTTGCCGCGCTTCTCATGATGGCGGGAGGCGTTTTGGGAAGTTTTTTTGCCGCAAAGGCATCTGTGGGATTTGCCTCGGATTTACGTCTTGACGTGTTTAAAAAAGTGCAGAATTTCGCTTTTGAAGACCTCGACCGTTTCAGCACGGGTTCCCTTGTAACCCGCCTCACAAACGACATCACCCAAATGCAAAATGTGCTCCGCATGGCACTTATCATGCTTTTGCGCTCCCCGGGAATGCTCGTGGGCGCATTTATCATGGCGTTTTCCATAAATTCAAGACTTGCCGCCATTATCGCACTTGTAATTCCGATACTGGGCGGAGGAATTTTTTTAGTGATGAAAACCGCTATGCCCCGCTTTGACAACATGCAGAAAAAACTTGACACATTAAACTCGAAAATTCAGGAAAACTTCACCAATATCCGTGTTGTGAAATCATTTGTGAGAAGCGGATTTGAAAACAAAAAATTCTCTTTTGCAAACAACGACCTAAAAGAGTCTACTCTAAACGCAATGAACGTGGTAATTCTCTCCATGCCGCTTATGACGCTTATGATGAACATTACCACAATTGCGGTGGTTTGGTTTGGCGGAAACCTTGTAATCGTAGGCGGACTCGACGTAGGCGACCTTGCCGCCTTTACCACGTATATTGTGCAGATTTTAACATCGCTTATGATGCTTTCGATGATAATTCTTCAAGGTTCAAGAGCTCTTGCATCAGCAAGGCGCGTAAGCGAAGTTTTGAACACAACCCCCGCTTTAAATGACGAAAACGCCGCTCTTTCTCAAAAGAAAGTGGAAAGCGGCCTTGTGGAGTTTGACAACGTAAGTTTCGGCTACGGCAAAAATCTCGTTTTGGAAAACATATCCTTTACAGCTCTCCCCGGGCAAACCGTGGGCATTTTGGGCGCGACGGGTTCGGGTAAAACGAGCCTTGTTTCACTCATACCGCGCCTTTAC
This sequence comes from uncultured Oscillospiraceae bacterium, assembly GCA_964606825.1. GTDB lineage: Bacteria > Bacillota > Clostridia > UMGS1810 > UMGS1810 > CAKSIN01. The sequence continues at coordinate 1,359 of CAZSIY010000060.1, forward strand.
GACGTAAGCGGCGGCGCCGTAAAAGTAGACGGGGCAAACGTAAAAGACTACTCACTTGAAAATTTACGAAATGCGGTTGCTATGGTTCTTCAGAAAAATGTCCTTTTTTCGGGAAGCATACGCGAAAATCTCCTCTGGGGTGACGAAAACGCAACAGGCGAGCAAATTTCCGCTTTTTGCGACATGGCGCAAGCCAGCGCATTTGTGGAAACTACCGAAGACGGCTACGACCGCGAGCTCGGCCAGGGCGGCGTAAATGTTTCCGGCGGGCAAAAACAGCGTCTTTGCATAGCGCGCGCACTGCTTAAAAATCCTAAAATTTTAATTCTCGACGACAGCACAAGCGCTGTAGATACTGCCACCGAGTCAAAAATAAGAAGCGCGCTCAAAACCGAACTTAAAGACACAACAAAAATCATCATAGCACAGCGCATTTCATCTGTTACCGATGCGGACGAAATCATAGTGATAGACGACGGAAAAATCGTAGCAAAAGGCACGCATGACTACCTTTTGAAAAACAGCGAGCACTACCAAGACATATATTATTCTCAAAAAGAAAAGGAGGAAGCGTAATGACCCGCGAAGAAAAATTAAAACGCCTCAGTGAGCGCTACTCCGGTTCTGCCGCACCCATGCCGAAGCAAAAAGGCCCGGGAATGGGCCCCAAGCACCGCGGCGGCTTTAAAACCGGCAAACCCAAAGACACCATGAAAACCGTAAAACGCATACTTTCGTACATCAACAAAGACAAATACAAGCTAATTGCCGCATTTGCCTTTGTACTTATTTCAAGTGGTGCTTCCCTTGCGGGGTCATACATGCTCCGGCCGATAATCAACAAATTCATTGCTCCTCAAAACGGCTCCCCCAGCCTTTCAGGGCTTGCAGGCGGACTTGCTGTTATGGCGCTTGTTTACGCTGTAGGCGTGGCATCATCTTACTTGCAGTCAAAAATTATGATTGGCATTTCGCAAAACGCCATTTGCAAAATAAGGGGCGAGCTTTTCGAAAAAATGCAGGCTCTTCCTGTAAAATTTTTCGACACAAACACCAACGGCGAGCTTATGAGCCGCTTTACAAACGATGTTGACACCATTGGCGAAATGCTCAACAACACCATAATTCAGCTTTTTTCGGGCGTGATTACAATTGTGGGCACACTTTCGCTTATGATTTACACAAATATTTACCTCACGACAGTAACCCTTGTAATGCTCCCCGTTTTCATAAACGCCGGCAAGTTCGTTGCAAAGCGCAGCCGCAAGTATTTTTCCGCTCAGCAGGCGGCTTTGGGCGCCGTAAACGGCTACATTGAGGAGATTGTTTCGGGGCAAAAGGTAGTAAAAGTGTTCTGCCACGAAGAAGATGCCTCTGACGACTTTAAACTTTTAAACGACGACCTTAAGGCAAAGCAGGTTGCCGCGCAATTTACAGGCGGCGTAATGGGCCCCGTTATGGGAAATTTGAGTCAAATCAACTACGCGCTCACTGCCGCCGTGGGTGGAATTTTGTGCCTTACGCGCGGGTTTGACGTTGGCGGACTCACCGTATTTGTAAACTTTTCCAGGCAGTTTAGCCGCCCGATAAACGAAATTTCAATGCAAATTTCCTCGGTATTTTCCGCACTTGCGGGCGCAGAGAGAGTTTTTGCCGTAATGGACGCGGAACCCGAAAGCGACCTTGAAGGAAAAATTATTCTTTCAAACGTAAGCGGCGAAGTTGCCTTGGAAAACGTAAGTTTCGGATATACAAAGTCAAAAACCATTCTCAAAAACATAAACCTTTGCGCTCACCCGGGCAAAAAAATGGCATTTGTGGGTTCGACGGGTGCAGGCAAAACCACTGTTACCAACCTTATAAATCGTTTTTACGATATTGACGAGGGTAAAATCACCATAGACGGTATGGATATCCGTGACATAAACAAAGAAAGCCTAAGAAAAAACATTGCCATGGTTCTTCAAGACACCCACCTTTTCACGGGCACAGTAATGGAAAACATTCGCTACGGCCGCCTCGATGCCACCGACGAAGAAGTAATTTCCGCGGCAAAAACCGCCAGTGCACATTCGTTTATAAAGCGCTTGCCAAACGGATACAACACAGTGCTTGAGGGCGACGGAGCAAATTTGAGTCAGGGACAGAGGCAGCTTTTAAACATCGCCCGTGCTTCGGTTTCAAAAGCGCCGATTTTGATTTTGGACGAGGCCACAAGCTCTGTTGACACACGCACCGAAAAGCACATAGAAAAGGGCATGGACGCGCTTATGGAAAAGCGCACCACCTTTATTATCGCCCATCGCCTATCCACCATAAGAAACGCCGACGAGGTGATGGTGCTTGAAAACGGCGAAATAATAGAGCGCGGCACCCACGACGAGCTTTTGGAGAAAAAAGGCAGGTACTACGAGCTCTACACAGGCGCCGTTGAGCTTGATTGAGGAGAAAAAATGAGAACCGTAACAGTAAACGAAAACGATGCAAATCAGCGTTTGGACAAATTTTTGTCGAAATATTTTAAAACGATGCCCAAAAGCCTTGTTTACAAGGGAATACGAAAAAAGCGCATCAAGGTAAACGGCAAGAAAGCCGAAATCAACACCGTTCTTGCCGTAGACGACAAAATCGACCTCTACATAAACGACGAATTTTTCGAAGTGCCCGATGAGAGGATGTCTTTTATGAAGATAACCGAGCCCAAACTCGACGTTATCTACGAGGACAAAAACATTATTCTCATGAACAAAAAAGCGGGGGTAATTGTCCACGAGGACGAGGGCGAGAAGATAAACACACTTTTAAACCACATGAAAGCCTATCTTTATCAAAAAGGCGAATACGACCCAAAGGCCGAAAATTCCTTTGTGCCTGCGCTTTGCAACCGCATAGACAGAAACACCTGCGGCATTGTAATCGGCGCCAAAAATGCCGTTTCTCTTAAAATTTTAAATGATAAAATCAAAAACAGAGAGATAAAGAAATTTTACCTTTGCCTTGTGTGCGGCACTCCGAAAAAAAGGAGCGACACCTTGCAAGGCTACCTTGTGAAAAACGCGGAGCAAAACCGCGTTTATGTTCACGACACCGCCGTTAAAAATTCAAAAACCATTCTCACAAAATACAAAGTGCTGAAATCAGGCAAACTTACAAGCCTTTTGGAAGTGGAGCTTCTCACCGGAAGAACCCACCAAATCCGCGCCCACCTTGCCTCTATCGGCAATCCCCTTGCAGGCGACGGCAAGTACGGCACAAACGAATTTAATAAAAAAGTCGGCATGAAAACCCAGGCCCTTTGCTCGTATAAATTAAAATTCGAATTTTCGGACGAAAATGAGCTTTCTTATTTGAACAGCAAGGAATTTGAGCTTGAAAAAATACCATTTGAAAATGTGCCATGATGAAAATAACGCCCGAAAAGGCGTTATTTTTATTCCGACAAATCCTTTATTTCACAGCCGAGGACTTTTGAAATTGATTTCAAATGATTATACTGCGCTTTATTTATATCCGTTCGCCTTTGCTCATAAAGTTGAATTGACCGAACGGACACCCCGGCTTTTTTCGCAAGTTCGGATTGTGAAAGGCCCATATTTTTACGGTGTATTGCAAAATTTGTTTCGCTTTTGCGGTTCATGATATCATCAAAAACAGCGGCTTTGCTCGGGTCCGCTTCGTGCAACACCCCGTAAAGATTTATCAGCATATCGTAGTTTGTTTTTTGAAAATCGCAAAAAACGGCTTATTCGCATACCATTGATAATACGCCATTATCCAGCCTGTCCAATATTCAAGCGGGTAATCAACGTATGGAATATCTGTTTTTTCGGGAAGTTTTTTACCGCAATTTTTAATTATCAAGCGCGAAAGTTCAATACCCGACATGCCGGAAACATATTTGGCATTTCCTTTTTCAAATTCCGCGGCAATATCGCTTAAAACGAACAAATCCATAAACTCCCGTCCATCAATTTTACAAATAATCGTGGCGTACTCAAAGGCACTGCCCAAATTTTTCATTGCATCGTCAAGATAGATTTCATCATAGGCGCGGGTCATTGTTTTTCACCTACTCACTTAAAATATCACAAACGTACAAATTCTCCGGCTTTATTTCAAAATCGACGCCGTGGTTATTAAGATAGCCTCGCTTTGCCCGCGTTTCGCGCGCTTGCCTGAAAGGATTGTATATACTCGCGTCCGCTATTTCGTATTCTTTAAAACAAATTTTTTCAAAAGATTTCGGACTCATCAACACAATTTGCTCGCCGAGTTTCATAGCTTTTGACAGCTGATTTAAAGATATTGCGTTGTTTAAAAAATCCTTTGCGTACGAAAAATACGAATCGTCCGCTCGGTATCCGCAAATAACATCATACGCCGATATATCGTGCAAAAATTCCCGAAGAATGTATTCGCTCGCTTGCTTTGCTATAGGTGCGCGTTTTAGAAAAATTCGGTTATTCAAAACCTGTATTATATCATTTTATTGATATAAAATCAACAACTTTTTAAAAATTTTTCTCGTTTTAAACAAATATCGAGCCGCTCACAAGTGTTGATAATTAAAGCAAATGATTGATTTTATCTTTAAATTCTCTGTAATCATCGATTTTTATAAATCCGAAATCTGATTTATACACCGATTCATCGTTTCCGCCAATGCCGTAATCATCTCCCACAAAGACAACCTCGTCATGCGAAACACCTTTTTCTTTGCAATATTTATCCAACGCATAATATTTATTATAAGGCACAGGCGCCATATCAAAAGAAGATGAACCTCCGACAAATACATTGTATTTATCGAAAAGTGACACAACTTCACTGTAAAAAGCTCTTCTTTTGCTCCTATCCGGGTCAAAGGTCAACTTTTCATTTTGGTTTGCTTTTGTGCCGAGCAACGGAAAAGTTACACACCCCGACGGGTGATATTCAACATTATCGCCCGAAAAATTTGTAAATCCATATTTTTCTCTTAAAAAAGTTACTTTTTTTTCGCAATCGCCTCGGTCACATTCTTCTTGAATATCATAGACAATTTCCAAATTGCCCGTATTGGCATTGTATTCGGCATATTGCATACCGTAATTTCCGATTATATCTATGGGAAATCGCTCTAACTGTTCGAATATTCTTTGTGTTTGTCCGGCACCGACCATTACAAGCATATATTTTTCCTTAAGCCGAAAAAGTACATCTCTGTATTCTCGGCTTAACGGAGTTTTATGCTGTGTAAGTGTGCCATCAAGATCAAATGCAATCAATTTTATTTTTGCCATTTTTAACTCTCCCTAAAATATTTATAATTCAGCCACAAAACCGTGTATCTGTCCTTTAAATCTTTTGCATATAAAATACCGTCTTTAATTTTTTCCGGCCCGTAAAAGCGTATAAAATCATCATAGGACAAACCTATTTCGGTAAGCATATCCACTGTTTCCGAAAACGAAGGACACTCTTTCAATATAGCGGTTATTTCATCCCGTTTTTCATCAACGATTGCCTTTTCATCCGTGTTATACCAACCGAGCTTATCTTGCAACGCCATAACCTCGTCGGCGGATGCAGAGTAAATTCTTTTGATTTCTTCTATCCATTTATCTCGATTAAAACTATATTCACCCGGGCGGTTATTTAAAAGGTTTTCCCTTATTTTGGCTGTTACGGCAGATGAATACATTACATCTATTCCATGAGGGTAGTAATCCTTATTTTCAAGTATTCCGGTGATTTCAAAAAAGTGAGATAAATGGTGTTCGCTTCCCGATGCGGGACGGGAATTTCCAATATAGCTCATCGCTATTCCCACTGTAACAAGCGCTTCCATAAGTGCTTCCACAGCACTTGCATCTCTCTTTAAAAGAGACTTTGCATAATTTTTAACTTTATGTGCCCGGGAAAGTGTAAGATTATAAATCTCATCGCAAAAATATTCACCGTTTATAACTGTGCTGAGTTTCCAGTCGTTCAAACAAGAGTACTTGCCTATTATATCTCCGTAACCCGCTTGGAGCATTTCAAGGGGCGCATTTTTTAAAATATCCGTATCACCGATAATTATTTTGGGAGGTCGTGTGTTAATTGTTGTTTTCATGCCTTTTAGAATAAGCGCCGCCCCCACGGAAGCATAACCATCCATAGAAGGAGCGGTTGCAACGATAAAATAATTAAGATCATGCGTAAAACTTACGTACTTACACAAATCATTTATAACGCCCGAACCTACACCGATTATAAGGTCTGTTGCAGAGTCAAGCTTTGCCTCAATTTCGGCTATTTTCTCTTCATTGGGAATAACCACAACTCCATTTGGATTTAAAACAACTTTATTTGCTATTTTTTCTTTAAGAAGCAATTCTACATTTTTTCCGCAAACATTATATGTGTTGTTATCGCAAACGAGAAGTATGTTGCGGTATTTATCGCAAAGCTCGGGTAATGCTTTTATAGCTCCGTCGGCGATGTTTACATAATCTATCGGGCAAGTATGTTCCCTGCCGCACGAACAATTTTTAAATTTTTCATTTAACAAATTCAAGTTCATATTATTCCACCTTTTCATTGACAAAACAGTTTCTTGATTATATAATAAAGTAATCACAAACGTTTGTCAATATGCGGCTTTTATATTGACAAACGCTCAGAAACGCTCATTTTAAAATATAATAGGATGGTAATTATGTTAAAAGACGAAATATATGAAAAAATATTGCAAATTTTAGATAATAAAAAATATATTTCTTCGTGCGAACTTGCAAAGCGACTTTTTGTAAGTATGCCTAC
>CAZSIY010000061.1:0-8084 GCA_964606825.1 uncultured Oscillospiraceae bacterium
CGCAAGACTTCATTTAAGTCTTGCGGAAAATACTTCCTTATTAACCCTTACCTAATGTCGAGGGATTTTTTGCGATTTTGGGAAATAGAATTGCTATAGATCTTATACACTCAGACGCCTAACGGCGCCACGCTGTCTCGGCTCTCGCCTCGGTCAAGCGTTAGTGGAACCAAATGTGCAATTCTCATTGGTGATTTAATGCTTGCTGATGAGGCGAAGCAAAGGCTTCCCTTTGAGGGGAAGTCTTTTTTTTTTCTCATATTTTGAGCGGGGAAGCTGTCACGAAGTGACGGAGGGGATAAGAGAAGCATTTATCAAAAAGTAACATTTTCCATAATTATTCTCACTTCTTCGTTGCTAAGCGCAATATTGGCGCCGGAGATAGAGTCATCAAGCTGAAAAACGCTCTTTGAGCCTATTACAGACAAGACATTTGTACCCTCGGACAAGGTCATTGCCGCGCAAACGATCGATGCGGCGCTCGCCTTATATTTTTCACACAAAGTCCTTATAAACTCGGCTTTTTTTACGTTTTCTTCGCAATAGTAGCGCTCTTTTGCCTTTTGGCTTAAGCCTTCAACGCCTGAGGCAATATATTTTGAGAAAAATCCCTTTGCTTGCGAGGCAAAGCCAACGGCAGTAACGGAATTTTCACAATAGGCGGCATATTCTTTCGCATCCATTTCCACAAGGGTTGTATCGCCCACATAATCGGGCGCGGTTCTTGCGGGAGAAAAGCGAATTTGTCCGGCGCAAAATCCCACGAGGTTATGCTCTTTGGCGTAATCATTTGCCTTTTTAATCCTCTCCGCTTTCCAATTTGATGCGCCTATTGCCTTTATTTTGCCCCTTTTAATGAGAAAATTCAAACTTTCCATCACTTCACCTACATCAACGCTTTCGTCGTCGCGGTGGAGCCAATAGAGGTCTATTTCGCCTGTTTCAAGTGCAGATAGGCTTTCATCGGCATCGCTTTCTATTTCTTCAAGCGAGAGTCTTGGAATATGCATTGTTTTTAAGTTCGGGTGGGCGCCTTTTGTGGCGATTATAAAATCATCTCTTTTTTTGCCTTTGAGCCACTTTCCGATAGTTTGCTCGCTGAGGCCTGCGCCGTAGAGCCTGGCGGTGTCTAAGTGATTTCCGCCGTTTGCGGCATAGGCATCCATAATGGCAAAAGCGGTTTTTTCGTCGGTTGTTTCTCCAAAGCCATCTGTGCCCAAAATTATTTTTGAGCTTTTTAAATTTGAGAATGTGCAATATTTCAATTTCGTCACTTCCTTTATAAAAATCAGGCGTGATGAAAAACCACCACGCCGAAAATTTATTATTTAATTTTAAATGAGTCTTTGAGGCTTGCCGTGAGGTTGAAAATTACGTTTTCCTCAGTGGAATACTTATCCACCGTAAAATACCCGTTTCTCATAAACTGGAAGCTGTCGCCGGGCTTTGCGGTGGCAAGGTCGGCATCTATTTTGCAATTTTTCAAAACCTTGAGAGAGTCGGGGTTTAAGTTTTCCAAATAGTCTTCAAGGTCGCCGGGGTTTGATGTTAAAAAGAGCTTGTCATACATATTTACCGTTGCATTGAGGCAATTTTTCGCATCAACCCACTGAATTGTTCCCTTAACTTTTCTTCCGTCGGGGGAGTTGCCCCCTTTGGAAGCGGGGTCGTAGGTGCATATGAGCTCTGTAACTTCGCCGTTTTCGTCTTTTACGATTTCTTTAACCTTTATAAAATAAGCGCCTTTGAGCCTTACTTCGTTTTCGGCGGTGAGCCTTTTGTAGCCTTTTACTGGCACTTCCATAAAGTCGGCTTTTTCAATGTAGATATTTTTTGAAAAAGAAACGTTTTTCGTGCCTGCGTTTTCGTCGTTGGGGTTTATTTCCACCGGCAAAAGTTCGCTTTCGCCTTCGGGATAGTTTTCAATCGTCACTTTGAGCGGCTCAAAAACAGCCATTGCACGGGGAGCTTTCATATTGAGGTTTTCTCTCACGCAGTGTTCGAGCATTGCGTAATCAACCACGCTGAACGCCTTTGCCACGCCTATGCGCTCCACAAAGTCTATAATTGCTTCTGCGGGGTAACCTTTTCTTCTCATTGCGCAAATTGTAGACATTCTCGGGTCATCCCAGCCGTCTACAATGCCGTCTTTTACAAGTTTTAAGCATTTGCGCTTACTTGTGAGGGTGTTTGTAAGGTTGAGCCTTGCAAACTCTATCTGCCTTGACGGCTGAGGATAATCGCAAGCTTTTAAAACCCAGTCGTAAAGCGGCCTGTGGTCCTCAAATTCGAGTGAGCAAAGGGAGTGGGTAACGCCCTCGGCGGTGTCGGAAATGGGGTGGGCAAAATCGTACATGGGATAAACGCACCACTTGTCGCCTGTTCTGTGGTGATGAGCGTGGAGCACGCGATATATAACGGGATCGCGCATGTTTATATTACCCGATGCCATGTCGATTTTTGCTCTTAAAACTTTTGAGCCTGTTTCAAATTCGCCGTCGGTCATTCTTTTAAAGAGGTCTAAGTTTTCTTCTACGGAGCGATTGCGATAGGGGCTTTCTTTGCCGGGCTCGGTAAGGGTGCCGCGGTACTGCCTTATCTCTTCCGCGGTTAAGTCGTCAACGTAGGCAAGGCCTTTTTCTATGAGTTTTACCGCGCATTTGTATATCTCGGGAAAATAGTCAGAAGCGTAGTATACATTATCCCAGTTGAAGCCGAGCCACTTAATGTCTTCCATAATGGAGTCTACGTATTCCACGTCCTCTTTTGTGGGGTTGGTGTCGTCGAGGCGAAGGTTACAGGTTCCGCCGTATTTTTTCGCAGTGGAAAAGTCTATGTTTATCGCCTTTACGTGCCCTACGTGAAGATAGCCGTTAGGCTCGGGCGGAAACCTTGTTTGTACGCGGTTGTAAACGCCGTCGGCAAGGTCTTTGTCTATTGCTTCATGTATAAAATTAGATGCTTTTTCCATTAGTTAAGCTCCCCTTTAGCCATTAAAATTCTTTTTGAAACTCTTTCTTTGCCCATTGTTTTTATAATGGAATACAAATCGGGCGATTTGGTTCTTCCCGTTACGGCAACTCTTATTACACTGCTTACGTCGCCCACGTGGCCTTTGAATGCATCGGGATTTTTCTTGTATTCTTTTACCTCGCGCGCAAATCCAATTTTTTCGGCAAGGTCTTTAAGAGTGTTGAACCACTCGTTGTTGTCTTGGGCTTCGTCGTACATTTCGGGGTAGAGGACAAGAATTTGCTTTGCATCTTCCTTTGAAACGTTCGGCACTTCTTCGTATTTTCCGTCGAAGAGCTCGTCGAACATAAACGAAAACGCTTGCTTTACTTCCGACCACTTGCCTATGTCTTTTCGCGGCTTGTCAGGATTTCTGTCGAAATTGAACATTGCCACGGAATAATCTTTATTTCTTGTAAGAAGCTCAAAGAGCTCTTTGTCGTACACTTTTGCCCACTCGGTTGCAAGAGTGTACACTGTTTCAGCGGTGTATGAGCCGATTTTGTTTTTGCAAATGTCGTTTAATTTAACCAGGTCAAAAAGTGCTCCGGAGTTACTCATTTTATTCATTTCCAACTTGAAGTCCGTCCAGGGGGCGTTTTTATTTGCGCGCCTGAAATCTTCAAAGTTGTAGTTTGCAAGGTTTAAAAGGTACTCCATTACGCCGTCTACCGGGTATCCCTCGTCAATGTACCAGGAAACTGCGGCTTCGGGGTCTTTTCTCTTTGAGATTTTCCTTTTTCCGCCGTCGTCCTCTTTCATAATCGGGGCGATGTGGGCGTATTTCGGCGGCTTTAATCCGAGCATTGAAAACATTTGCACGTGTATGGGAACGGAAGATATCCACTCGTCACCTCTTATTACGTTTGTAGTACGCATGAGGTGGTCGTCTACAACGTGCGCAAAGTGGTAGGTGGGTATGCCGTCGGACTTTAATATTACCACGTCTACAATGTTTTCGGGCATTTCGATTTTGCCTCTTATGCCGTCTTTAAAAGATATTCTCTTATCTTCGCTTCCGGGGGATTTAAGCCTTATTACGTAGGGTTTGCCCTCGGAGATGTTTTTTTCTATTTGCTCATAGCTCAAATTTCTGCATGCCGCAAACTCGCCGTAGTATCCGGGGAGAAGCTTTTTCTCTTCCTGTTTTTCTCTTATTGCTGAAATTTCCTCTTCGGTGCAAAAACAGGGATAAGCCATGCCTTTTTGAACAAGAGCTTTTGCGAAGCACTGATAAATCTCTGCTCTCTCGCTCTGTTTATAGGGGCCGTATTCTCCGCTTTGAGTGTCGAAATTTACAAATCCTTCGTCTATTTTTATTCCGAAAGAGTTAAGACCTTCTATGATTTTGGAAACGCCGTTTTCAACTTCGCGTTTTTTATCTGTATCTTCAATTCTCAAAATAAATTTTCCGCCGCTCTGATGTGCCATTCTCTCAGAAATGAGCGCCGCAAAAAGGCCGCCGATGTGCAAAAATCCCGTGGGGCTAGGTGCAAATCTTGTTACCTTTGCGCCCTCGGGCAAGTTCCTTTCGGGAAACATTTGCTCGTAGTAATCCGGCGTTTTGTCTATATTCGCAAAAAGCAATTGCGCCAATTTGTTATAATCCAAAAAAATCACTCCCGACTCCAATAATAATTCATCATATAATATACCACAAAATGAGTCGTTTGTCAAAAGAAAAAAGGGCGTCGAGGCTATTTTGGCGCACGGTTTGTGAGAAACCGACAAAAAACAGACAAAAGCGAACTGTTCGAACCCGATTTTTAGGTGCACAATTCGCTTTTTTTAAATATTATTTTTTCTTGGGAGATTTTTTCGGTGTTTCTTTTTTCGCAACGGTCTTTTTTGCGCAAGGTTTTCTCTCGGGTTTCGGAAAAAGCTCAATCATTGCCGCAACATGCTCGGCATTTCCCTCAACGCTTATTTTGTTTGATTTAAGCGCTTTTTCAAAATCCGCTCTTCTTCCGATGAGCCTTTCAAACGCCGCCGCGTCCGAGGTGAGCATTGCCGTATAATCGTTGTAGTCATACGGTTCTACGGAAAAAACATTGTTGATATTGGAAACATAAAAGGCTCCGCCGCAGTCTTCGTCTACCAGGTTTACCTGGATTGCGAAATCTTCTTTGAGTTTTTTCAAATCCGCTTTTTCAAATTTTGTTTTGATTTTTTGGAACTTGGTAATGAAATCCATAATATCATCCTCTCTTAATTGTAATTATATATTCATACGATTAAATTGTCAACAGGAAAAACGTCGTTTTTTCGGCGGTAATCATTGTTTCACACTAAAATTTTGCTTAAAAAAAGAATAATTATGTAAAAATTTTAAAAAAATGCAATGTGTTATTGCAAAACAAGTCACATTTTGATATAATAACATAATACACAAGAGCATGGGGAAGTGTTCGCATGACAAGCAAAGGCATCGTAATTAAAACCGATACTAAAACGGCCACGGTAAAAGTGCGCCGAAACAGCGCTTGTGGGCACGACTGCGGCGAGTGCCGCCTCTGTGACGGAGGCGAGATAAAAACGGTGGTGAAAAACACCGTCGGCGCAAAGAAAGGCGACATGGTTACAATAGGTACCGACAGCTCAAAAGTGCTTTTATGTTCATTCATTTTGTATGTAGTGCCGATTTTGGGAGCGGCAGTCTGTTATGCTTTGGCGAGCAGAATTTTTTCAAAGCCGTTTTTCTTGGCGCTTATTATTGTTTTGTGGTTTGTTTTATGGTTTGTGTGTTTGCGGCGGCTTAGTGCCGAAAATGTTATCACAAGCACAATTCTGGAGGTTTCCAATGAAAAGAATTAACGTGTTTACCGGCCATTATGGCAGTGGTAAAACCGAAATTGCCTTAAATTTTGCCTTAAAACTCAAAGAAAAATACGAAAAAGTCGTTATTTGCGATATGGACATTGTAAACCCGTATTTTCGCACAAATGACGTAAGAGAGTTTCTCGCTGAGCGTGGAATAAGGGTGATAGCTCCCGATTACGCTTGCACAAATGTGGATATTCCGGTGCTTCCGGGAGATGTTTTGTCGGTTTTTGCCGATAAAGAAACCCACGCCGTGCTTGACCTTGGCGGCGATGACGACGGTGCGGTTGCACTGGGCGGTTATTTTAACTACATGAAAGACGAAGATTTCGACATGTTTTTCGTTTTGAATCTTTTGCGTCCGATGACACAGGAAATGTCGGACATTAAAGAGCTTGCGGGAAACATTGAGCTTATGTCGCGTCTTAAAATAACAGGACTTATAGACAACACGAATTTATCTTATCTTACAGAGCCCAAGCACGTTTCAGAAAGCGTTGGAAAAGCCGAACAAATTGCAAAAGAGCTAGGCGTTCCCCTAAAGTATATTTCGGGAACAAAGGAAAACTTGGCGGGTATTTTGCCCGAATACAAAGACAAAGCATTTTATCTGGAGCTTTTTATGAAGCTGCCGTTTGATATATGTTAAATCAAAGGAGGATATAAAATGGCAAAGGTTACTTTTAATGAGGACAGATGCAAAGGCTGTCAGCTTTGCACCACGGTTTGTCCGAAGAAAATTGTCGTAATGGCGAATGACAGAATTAACGCAAAAGGTTTTCACCCGGCAACGGTTTTGGAAGCCGAGAAGTGTATAGGTTGCGCTTTTTGTGCGACAATATGCCCCGATTGCGTAATTGAAGTGGAAAGATAAGGAGGTAACATCGATGGCAAACAAAGTATTAATGAAAGGTAACGAGGCACTTGCCGAAGCTGCAATTCGTTCAGGTTGCAAGTACTTTTTCGGATATCCTATAACGCCTCAAACCGAGGTTTCGGCCTACATGGCGAAAAAAATGCCAAAAATCGGCGGAACATTTCTCCAGGCAGAGAGCGAGGTTGCCGCGATTAACATGGTATACGGTGCCGGCGGCGCCGGAGCAAGGGTTATGACAAGTTCGTCGAGCCCCGGAATAAGTTTGAAACAAGAGGGTATTTCCTACATAGCTGGAGCAGATGTGCCCTGCGTAATCGTAAACATTGTAAGAGGCGGCCCGGGTCTCGGCGGAATTCAACCCGCTCAGTCCGACTACTATCAGGCTGTAAAAGGCGGCGGACACGGTGACTATCACCTTGTTGTTCTCGCTCCGAGCTCAATTCAGGAAATGGTTGATTTAACCTCCGATGCTTTTGACATCGGCGACAAATACAGATGCCCGGTAATGATTATCGGAGACGGTATGCTCGGTCAGATGATGGAGCCTGTGGAATTTAAAGAAACAAACGTTTCCGAACTTCCCGAAAAGCCTTGGGCAACAGTGGGCACGCAAATGAAGAGAAAGAGAAACGTTATAAATTCACTCTTTATAGAGCCTAAAGACCTTGAAGATTTGGTTCTTGCAAGGCAGAAAAAATATGACGAAATTTCCAAAAACGAAGTTCGTTACGAAGCTGTGGACGTGGAAGATGCGGATATCGTTTTGGTAGCATACGGCACCACAGCGAGAATTGCGAAAACAGCCATGGCAAAAGCAAAGGCAAAAGGCCTTAAAGTGGGCATTATACGCCCCATTACCCTTTGGCCGTTCCCCTATGAGGCATTTGAGAAAGCGCTTAACAGAAGAAAGCACTTCCTCACGGTTGAAATGAGCATGGGTCAAATGGTTGATGACGTAAAAATTGCCGTAAACGGCCGCTCCGACGTTCACTTCTACGGAAGAACGGGCGGAATAGTTCCCACGCCGAACGAGATTTTGGCAGAGATTGAAAAAATTGCCGGAGGTGACAAATAATGGAAAAAGTATTTTCAAGACCCCATTCGCTTACAGACATTCCGCTTCATTATTGCCCCGGATGTCCTCACGGAATAGTGCATCGCCTTGTTGCCGAAGTTATAGATGAACTCGGCATAGAAGGTACGACAATCGGCGTTGCGCCGGTAGGATGCAGTGTGTTTGCATACAATTATTTTGAGTGCGACATGCAGGAAGCCGCTCACGGAAGAGCTCCCGCAGTTGCAACGGGTATAAAAAGAGTTCACCCCGACAAAACGGTATTTACCTATCAGGGCGACGGTGATCTTGCGGCAATAG
>CAZSIY010000062.1:0-8013 GCA_964606825.1 uncultured Oscillospiraceae bacterium
GCTTGCCGATATTGATAAAATTTATGAATATGATGATAAGTACAACCTTGCCCGCGCAAGAGATGTAAATTATGTATCAAGCCTTATTTTTAACGATTGCATAGAAAACGCCAAAAGCCTTACTCAAGGCGGGGGCGATGTTGTGATAGCTTCGCCCATGCTTTTGGGTATAACCAATGTTATAGACTCGCTTGTTGTTGTAAAGCAATTTGTTTTTGATACCGACACGATTTCAATGACAGAGCTTATAGATGCAATGAAGTCAAACTGGAGCGGATACGAGGAGATGCGAAATGTGATTTTGAAAAAAGGAAAATTTTTTGGCAACGACGATGACACGTCAAACTATGTTGCTAAAAAGTTATACACAAGTTTTTATAATCACTTAAATGGTAAGAAAAATGCGTTCGGCTACCAATGGCTTATCGGCGACCTTTTGGGGTATAACGAGCATCATAAGTGGTTCGGAGAGAAAACCAAAGCAACGCCCGACGGACGTTTTGACGGCGATTTGATAAAATTCGGTATAGGACAAAGTGAAGGCAAAGACCGCAAGGGTTTAACGGCACTTTTAAATTCCGTTGCCAAGGCAGACCCTTACGGTATTTCATGCGGAAGCACCGTTACAAATATTTATCTTGACGAACAGCTTATAAAAAATGACGATTATTTTGAAAAAACCGTGGATATGTTTGAAACATATTTTAAAAACGGCGGTGTTCATTTTCAGCTTACATATGTTTCAAAAGAAGAGCTCATTGCCGCGAAAAAAGACCCCGAAAAATATAAAAATCTTCGTGTGCGCGTTACCGGTTTTTCCGATTATTTTGTAAAACTTCAAGAGAGTATTCAAGATGATATTATAGAGAGAACGGCGCATAATGGTTGAGATAAAAACGGTTTTGGGCAAAAAGAAAATAGGTAAACATACGAAAGTTTTACCTCATGAGCATATATGCTGTTATTCCCAATATCTCAGCATGATGTCAAATAGCTATTTGAATAAAAACAGTCTTATAAAATCATCGGCAAATATACTTAAAAATATAAAGGAAAAATATGGTGTGGGGTTGTTTGCGGACTGCACACCTGTAAATATCGGCAGAGATGACGAACTGCTTAAAATCGTATCCGAATTATCAGGTGTTAAAATAGTTTGCTCAACGGGATTTTACTATAATGACGAACCAATTTTAAACTGTATGTCGCCCGAAACGCTTGCTGATTTTATGGTTGAAGATGCAAATAATGTTTGCGCCGGAATGATAAAAGCGGCGGTTGAATACGAAAATGTTTCGGATTTTAACATTAAACTTTTAAAGGCTTCGGCAATTGCGCAAAAGAAAACAGATTTGCCGATTGTTCTGCATACAAATGATCATAATCAAAGCGGTTCAAAGGCGGTTGATGTTCTTCTTTGTGAAAATGTAAACCCGCAAAAGATAGTCGTCGGACATTTGAGCGATACGGAGAATTTTGAATATATCAAGCATTATGCAAAGTTAGGTTGTTATATTGCACTTGACAGGATATACAATAATAAAACAGAGAAATATGTAACAGCTAAAATCAACCAAATAATCCAACTTTGCGATGCGGGATATTCCGATAAATTAATTTTATCTCATGACGATGCAATTTTTCAAGGCTTTTGCGAAAATCCGCTGATAAAAGAGCCGAGGTGGAATTATATGTTCGAGTATATAATTCCGAGGCTTGATAAGAGCATTTCGAATAAAATATTAACGGAAAATCCGCTGAAAATATTGAGTAAAAAATAAAGGAGTGTCGATTATGGAATATGTCGAAAAAATACACAAGTATGTGGTTGAACATAAAGATGAAATATTAAACACGTTAAAAGAGCTAGTAAAAATTCCGTCCGTAAGGGGCGAAGCGGAATTCGATGCGCCCTTTGGCAAGGAATGCTCCGAAATTTTGGAATATACGGAAAATCTGTATTCGCAAAACGGTTTTGAAACAGAGCTTAACAAAAAGGACGGATATTTGCTTTCGTATTTCGGAAACGGGCAAAAAACGCTTGGACTTTTTGCACATGCCGACGTTGTTGATGTGAGTGATGACTGGGTGCACACAGCACCTTTTGAGCCGCTGGAAAAAGAGGGGTACTTAATCGGCAGAGGCGTGCTCGATGATAAATCCGCTGTGGTTATTTCACTTTATTGCGCAAAAATTTTAAAAGAGCTTAATATTCCTTTTAATTCAAAACTTGTGATGTTCACGGGTTCCAACGAGGAAACCGGCATGGGAGATGCCGAAAATTATATAAAAACCCATGCCGCGCCTGATTTTTCTTTGGCTTGCGATACGGCGTTCCCACTATACAGAGGTTGTAAAAGCGGAATGAACTTTTGGGTAACCATGAATACAAAATTAAAAGATATTGATAATTTTTGCGGCGGCAGTGCCATGAACGTAATACTCGGCAAAGCGACGGCAACCGTTAACGGCAAAAATGTGGAAGAAACAGGTGTTTCGCGCCATTCCGCATTGCCCGAGGGCTCGGTAAACGCGGGATATAAACTTGCAAAAAAACTTTCCGAGCGCGATGATATTTGCAAATCTGATAAAGAGCAAATGCTGTTTTTATCTGAGGTTTTGAAAAAATACTACGGAGAAATTTACGGCATTGAGCATTGCGATGAGTGCGGAAAGCTCACCTGTACAAACGGCGTGATAAGAACGGAAAACGGGAAAATCACATTTGGTATGAACATGCGTTTCGGACTCAGTGCAGATACCGAATATGTCAAAAAAAGCATTGTTTCTTTCTTTGAAAATCACAATTGCACGGTTGCGTTTGAAGAAGAAAAGAAAGGTTATGTCGTTTCCGAAAACAATAAATACATACAAGCATGTCTTAAAGCGTTCGGTGATTTTGTAGGAGACAAAAACCCGCAAGTGCATATAAACGCCGGTGGAACCTATGCGAGAAAGCTCCCGTGTGCGGCTGAAATCGGAACAACGCTGAAATGGGGTGCTCCCGAAAACACTCCACAAGGCCACGGCGGAGCTCATCAGAGCGATGAATGTATAAGCATAGAAGGATTATTTCAGGCATTGGAAGTTACGGTGCAAATGATAATCAAGTGTGATAGATCGGAGAAATGTACATTATGAAATTATTGTTCACGGGAGATATAAATTTCAGAGGTCTTGAAGCTATTGATTACAACAAATCGTCGGAAATGTTAAGCGATGTCGTGCCATATATAAAAAAGGAAAAAGCTGATAAATATATTTGCAAATTGTCTGAAATAATACAAAATTCCCATGAATTAAAACAATATTTTAAAGGTTGGGCGTTTAACCACATTTGGGTTCCACGCTTGCCCGAAAATATAGATGATTTGAGTGATTATAACGCATCGGAAAATTATGATTTGCTCAAATGCGAATCTCATTTAAGCCAGGCAAAGCAAATTTTTGGAATTTTGTTTAATGATGAGGTTGCCGAAGTGAGAGCGTGGCAGGAAAAGATATCGGAACTTCAAAAAATGCCCGTATAACGGAAAAAGCCGCGAATGGTAAACATTCACGACTTAAGAGTTTTTCTTATCATTTCGTCGGCCTTTAAAACGGTGTTAAAACTTATTTCCACGTCGTCAACAGACGGTTTTGCCGGCACATTTTCTTCAATCATTTTTACAAGATATTCAAGCTGTACGGCGGTGGGTTTTGTTTCATAAGGCACGTTTATCATCTCGTAGGTTCTTTCGGGATATTTGTAGTATTCAATGAGGTTGCCCTCTTCGCTGTCTACGGAACGCTCATTTTCGTAAATTATGCGTATGCGCCCTTTGGGGCCTACAAATTCCTTTGTTTTTTCGGTGGAAATAGAGTTTGACCAACCCGCCTCGTAGTAGCCTACGGAGCCGCCTTTAAAGCGCAAATTCAGCATTGCGTAGTTGTAATTTTCGTCGCTTACGTCGCTTTCGGTTTTTGCGCCCATTGCGGAAACTGAAGCTATTTCTTCCCCCGTAAGCCAACGCATAACGTCAACATAGTGTACTCCGCAGTCAACAATGGGTGATGTTTCTTCTATAAGTTTTAAAAATCTTTTCCACTTCGTAGTGTGAAGATTGTGAGAAATTCGCATAACGATCGGCTTTCCTATGGCTCCACTGCGTATCATTTCAGCGGCTTTTTCATATGTCGAATTGTGCCTTAAAATGTAACCTACAAGTATTTTGCATTGAGGATTTTCACGAATAAGGTGCAAAAATTCTTCGCCGTCTTTACGATTTGCGGCAATAGGCTTTTCACAAAGCACGTGCTTGCCGTGTTTTATACATTCTTTTAAAAGCGCAAGGTGCGACGAGGGGTATGTGGTAATCATTACAATGTCGACCTCCGGGTCCGAAATGCACTTTCCGCTGTTCGTTTCGGCAATTTCCGCCCCGTATTTTCGTTTGAAAAGCGTTGCTCGCTCTTCGTTTAAGTCGCAAACGTATTTCAAGCGAAATTTTTCGTTGTAGTAAATGTTGTCGAGATGTTCGGCGCCCATTTTCCCGCAGCCGATAATCGCCAGTGTGTATGCTTTTGACATGCCTATACCTCTTTTGTAGCTTAATATAATGTTAGTATACAACATTTTTTGACTAATTTCAAGAGTATAATACGTAAACTCATGCTCAAACTTCGCCCGCAATACCTAGCACTTGCTGTGCAATTTCGATAACTTCATGAATTTTGCCCGCCGCGATAAATTCACTGGTAAATTTACCGCTTTTTTGCCGAAATTTTACGAATAATGCGAACTAAATTGAGAAAAAGCGAAAAAAGTATTGAATTTAAAACAGATAAGTGATATAATGTGATTAATGATTAAACAGTATCATATGTAGTTTGAGGTGTAACAGGAAACTTTGATTTTTGCATGAGGAACTTGAAATGAAGAGATTTGAGGAAAAAATATGGCTCGCTACGCCCACTATGCACGGTGAAGAGCTGAAGTATATGACAGAAGCATATAAAACCAATTGGATGAGCACCGTTGGTGAAAATATAAACAAAGTTGAGAAAATTGCCGCTCAAAAAGCTGAAGTTAAGTATGCGGTAGGACTTTCTTCGTGTACGGCGGCTTTGCATCTTTGTATGAAATCGGCGGGCGAAAAGCTCTATGGTAAGCCACAAATAAGTCATGGTGCTCTTGAGGGAAAGCGAGTTTTTTGTTCCGATATGACATTTGACGCTACTTTAAACCCGATAGTGTATGAGGGAGGTATTCCTGTTTTTATAGATACCGAAGCCGAAAGTTGGAATATGGATCCCGTAGCACTTGAAAAAGCATTTGAAATGTATCCTGATGTTAGATTGGTGGTTTGCGCCGAGCTGTACGGTTTTCCGGGTAGGATTGACCTCATTAAAAACATATGCGAAAAACACGGCGCACTTCTTATAGAAGATGCCGCTGAGGCAATGGGCGCAACGCTCAACGACCGTCAGTGCGGCTCATTTGGTGATTATGCCGCAATAAGTTACAATGGTAATAAAATTATCACCGGTTCCGCCGGTGGTTGCTTGCTTACAAATGATGTTGAAGTCGCCGAAAAAGCTCGAAAATGGTCAACTCAAGCAAGAGAAAATGCCCCATGGTATCAGCACGAAGAAGTGGGATATAACTATCGCATGAGTAACGTTGTAGCAGGCGTTATTCGCGGTCAATATCCTCATTTGGAAGAACATATTGCTCAAAAAAAGGCGATTTATGAGAGATATCGAGAAGGTTTTAAAAATTTGCCGGTTGAACTTAATCCGATCGCGGAAAACAGTGAGCCGAATTATTGGCTTTCGGCTATGATTATAAGCCGTGAATATATGTGCAAACAGGTTCGTGACGATTCTAAGGCACTTTACATAAAAGAGAAGGGAAAAACGTGTCCTACCGAAATTCTTGAAACCCTTGCGAGTTATAATGCTGAGGGTAGACCTATTTGGAAACCCATGCATATGCAACCGATGTACCGCATGCATGAGTTTGTAACTCGTCAAGGCTCGGGAAGAGCTAAAACAAATGCCTATATTGCGGGCGGTTGCGTGGATGTCGGCGCAGATATTTTTGAACGCGGACTTTGCTTGCCGAGCGATAATAAAATGAACGCAGAACAGCAAGCGGCGGTTATTGATATTGTTAAAAAGTGCTTTGAATAACGGAGAGGTGGAAATGAACAGAAATTTTTATGCCAAATTCGGAAAACGAACGTTTGATTTATTTTGCGTATTTATGGCGCTTGCGGTTTTCTGGTGGCTCTACATAATAGTTGCACTTCTTGTGCGAGTAAACCTTGGTAGCCCCGTAATATTTAAACAGCCGCGCCCCGGCAAAGACGAAAAAATATTTAATCTTTATAAATTTAGGACTATGACCGATGCCCGTGATGAAGACGGCAATCTTCTTCCTGATGATGTTCGCCTTACAAGATTCGGAAAATTTCTCAGAAGCACAAGCCTTGACGAACTTCCCGAATCCTTTAATATATTAAAAGGTGATATGAGCGTTGTTGGGCCAAGGCCGTTACTTGTAGAATATCTTGAATACTATAACGAAAAGGAACGTCATCGTCATGATGTAAGACCCGGTCTTACCGGATTGGCTCAGGTGAATGGAAGAAATACTATCAGCTGGGAAGAAAAATTCGCTTATGATGTGGAGTATGTAGAAAAAATTTCTTTTTTTCGAGACGTATACATAATAATAAAAACAGTTTTTAAATTTATACAGCGTGATGGCATAAATTCTGCCACTTCCGTTACTATGGAAGCTTTCAAGCGAGGTACAAAGGAGCATACATATCATGAATGATTTGTTTGTAATCGGTGCGGGCGGACACGGAAAGGTAGTTGCTGACATAGCAAAAAAAGTGGGATATACGCAAATTGCTTTTCTTGATGATAATTTCGAAATGAATTTATGCACGGATTGTAAAGTTGTTGGCGGTACTAAAGAAGCATTAAAATATAAAAACTCCGATTTTATTGTTGCAGTAGGCAACGAAAAAATTCGCGAAAAAATTCAAAATCATTTAGAAAATAATGGACTGAATGTTGTTACGCTGATTCATCCCAATTCAGTTGTTGCTGAAAATGCTGAAATAGGTATTGGTACTGTTGTAATGGCGGGGGCAGTTGTAAATCCTTATGCTAAGATAGGACGCGGTTGTATTATTAATACTTGCGCTTCAGTGGATCATGATTGTTTCATTGGAGACTATGTACATGTTTCGGTTGGCGCTCACATAGCCGGCACAGTAACGATTGGTGAAAATACTTGGGTCGGAGCCGGTGCAATTATAAGCAATAACGTGAGTGTATGTGAAAATTGTATGATTGGTGCTGGTGCGGTTATTGTACATGACATCAATAAACAGGGCGTTTACATTGGCGTTCCGGCAAGGAGAATGTATTCGTAAAATCATTTAAAAAGCTTGGAAATTTTCTGTAAGGAGTAAATGGGAGGTGTATTTTGCGATGAAGATACTATATGTAACAACCGTTGGGGTAACAATGCGTTTTTTTGAACCATTTATTCGGAAGTTACTTGACGAAGGACATCAAGTTGATATAGCAACGAATGAAAGTATTAGCAAAGTTTCGAGCCAATATAGAGAATGGGAATGTAAAGTACATCATTTAGATACATCACGTAATCCGTTTGATAAAGGAAATTTCAAGGCAATAAAACAAATTAAAACACTTGTTGAAGAACAAAAATATGATATTGTACACTGTCATACGCCTATAGCGGCTATGTGTACGCGCCTTGCTTGCCGTAGAGTACGCAAAAACGGAACCAAAGTGTTTTACACTGCCCATGGTTTTCATTTTTATAAAGGTGCACCGCTTAAGAACTGGCTTATTTATTATCCTATAGAAAAATTTTGCGCGAGGTTTACCGATACGCTTATAACAATAAATCAAGAAGATTATAATTTGGCAAAAAGAAAGTTTAAAGCCAAACGAGTGGAATGCGTTCCCGGGGTAGGCATAGAC
>CAZSIY010000063.1:0-7792 GCA_964606825.1 uncultured Oscillospiraceae bacterium
ATGCAGGGGATGTAGTCGGATTTATTATACGCGCGGTTCACCGCCACCAAAAGGTCTGTAATTTCTCTGCCGAAAGGCGTGGTACGGTAAACGGGCTTTTTGCAAAGAAAACCGTTTAGGAAAATATAGTTCGGATTTTTCGCCCGCTCTTTGTCGCCGCCGGGCAAAATATCCCTCGCAAACACCGTTAAAATGAGACGATTACCGCTTTCGGTGTAGTTGTTGTAAGAGCGGAATTGCCCGCTTATGCTCACCTCGTCGCCGATGTTTAGAGCGATGTTTTGCATAAGGCGCTCCGAAATTGTAACATTTATAAAATCCGAAATGTCCGACAGGCGCATAACTTTCAGCGTGAAAGAGTAAAACCCCTCGCCGTAAACTTCGTGGCTGAATTTAAGCTCGCTTTCCACCGACCCGGTGATAAATACCTCATTACAAATCATTGTACTTTCGCCTTCCATTAAAAAACACGTCCTTCCGTTTTTGTTTTGTATTTTTCTTTTCTTTTTGTGGGATTAATATATATTATTACCGCCTTTGGGAAAATATTACAGAGTTTTGGGATTTTTTTGAGAAGATGTGCAATCCTTCATGCAAGGGAGCCTTATGTATGCGCGCTTTTATTGCATTGTATATGGTTTTCTTATGGTGCCAAAAATGAACAAATGAGGACTGCACCGCCGATACCGCAAGGCTCCCCTTGTTGCAAGGGGAGCTGTCAGCGTTAGCTGACTGAGGGGATAAGTCTTTTTATTTCCACCTCATCCGAGTTGCTGCGCAACCCACCTTCCCCTCAAGGGGAAGGCTTTGCTAATCCAATCGCATTTGCGCGGTGTGGTCGGAGACCGCGATTTTCTTATTTTCCAAAATAAATCTTCAATAGTTCCCTCAAATTTTCCTTTTCTTCCTAAAATTCTTGACAAAAAGCCAACATATGGGTATAATAATATTGCGGATGTTCCCCGCCTCATACGCGGCGGGTACCATTTCGCTTTTAAGCGTGCGCCTTTGCTCCCGCTTAAAACCTTCGGAGCTTTCGCCCCCCCGCAATTATTGCACTCTGTCGCAAGCAATGCTTTTTGCTACGATTTAAATAATATTGTAAGTTAAGAATACGGAGGTAATTCACTATGTCAGGACATTCCAAGTGGAATAACATAAAACACAAAAAAGAAAAATCAGACGCGCAAAAAGCGAAAATCTTCACAAAAATGGGAAGAGAAATCGCCGTAGCGGCAAAAGCCGGCGGCGCAGACCCCGAAGTAAACGGAAGATTAAAAGACGCCATCGCAAAAGCGCGCTCATATAACATGCCAAACGACAATATCCAGCGCGTAATCAAAAAAGCCGCAGGCGACCAAAACACCGATAACTACGAAGATATCGTGTACGAAGGCTACGGCGTAGGCGGCGTTGCGGTAATCGTGGAAACCCTTACCGACAACCGCAACCGCACCGCGGGCGACCTTAGGCACTATTTCGACAAATTCGGCGGCAATTTGGGCACAACGGGCTCCGTAGGCTGGATGTTTGACGAAAAAGGCATAATAGTTGTGGCAAAGTCCGCCTCTGTAGACGAAGATACCATAATGACCGACGCACTCGACGCCGGTGCCGACGACTTCAACGCCGACGGCGACTATTTCGAAATTTCCACCTCTCCCGAGGACTTCCGCGCAGTAAGAGACGCCCTTGAAGAAAAAGGCTATGCGTTTGAGTCCGCAGAAGTGGAAAAAATTCCCCAAACAAACGTAAAACTTACCGACGAACACGACATTCTTATGATGGAAAAGCTTCTTGAAAGCCTTGAAGACAACGACGACGTTCAAAACGTATACCATAACTGGGAAGAGGAGTAAGCCTTATGGAAAAACTTTTGGTTTCGGGCGGTAAACCGCTTCACGGCGAAGTGGTAATAAGCGGCGCGAAAAATGCCGCCGTGGCAATTATCCCCGCGGCACTCTTGGTAAAAGGCGTTTGCCGCGTTGAAAACGTGCCCGATATTAGCGACGTGGACATAATCGTGAAAATGATTGTATCCCTCGGCGCAAAAGTCGAAAAACCCGATATAAATACCCTTGTGATTGATGCAACCACCCTCGACACCTACGTTGCCGACCCCGAGCTTGCCTCTAAAATGCGCGCTTCTTACTATCTTATGGGCGCCCTTGCCGGCAGGTTCAGAAACGCTCACGTGCCACCACCCGGCGGCTGTAACTTCGGCGTTCGCCCCATAGACCAGCATTTGAAAGCGTTTAAATATTTAAATTGCAATATTACCGAAGACGACGGCTTTGTGAAAATAGACGGCTCATGCCTTAAAGGCGGCAATGTTTATTTCGACGTCGTAAGCGTGGGCGCTACGATTAACGCTATCTTGGCGGCGGTTCTTGCCCCGGGCAAAACCATTCTCGAAAACGCCGCAAAAGAGCCCCACGTTGTAAACCTTGCAAACTTTTTAAATTCCATGGGCGCTCAAATTAAAGGCGCCGGTACCGACGTTATTAAAATTAACGGCGTTCCTCGCTTAAACGGCGGCTGTTACTCAATAATTCCCGACCAAATCGAAGCCGGTACCTATATGTTTGCCGCAGCCGCCACAAGAGGCGACGTTGTGGTAAAAAATGTTATCCCCAAACACTTGGAGGCCATCACCGCCAAATTTGAGGAAATGGGTTTTGACGTTATCGAGGGCGACGAAGAAGTGCGTATCCGCGCAAACGGCCCCATAAGCGCAATTAATATCAAAACCATGCCATATCCCGGCTTTCCCACCGACCTTCAGCCTCAAGCCGTGGTAATGCTTACAACGGTAAACGGCACAAGTATCGTTACCGAAGGCGTTTGGGAGTCAAGATTTCAGTATATATCGGAGCTTCAAAAAATGTGCGCCAAAATCACCGTAGACACAAAACGCGTTGTAATAAACGGCGGCGCGCCCCTAAAACCCGGCAAAGTTACCGCAACCGACCTTCGTGCGGGCGCAAGCATGATTATTGCCGCCCTTGCCGCAAACGGTGTAACCGAGATTGACGGCCTCAGGCATATCGACCGCGGCTACGAACATATCGTGGAAAAACTCACAAAATTAGGTGCCGATGTGAGGCGCGTTGATGATTAATTTTTGCACACTTTTCAGCAGTAGCGGCGGAAATTGCGTTTTTTTGTCCGACGGCGATACGAATATCCTCGTAGATGCCGGCGTAAGCGCCGCAAAAATTACAGCTTCGTTAAATATTATCAACCTGTCGCCCGAAGAGATTGACGCGGTTCTCATCACCCATGAGCACAGCGACCACGTTTCGGGCGTTCGTGTTTTGGCAAATAAATATAACATACCCGTGTATGCAAACAAAAAAACCATGTCTTGCATGCTCTCTCAAACAGGAAATCTAAACCCCGGCCTTGCCCGCGTTAAAGACTCGGGCGCAACTTTTGAAATTCGCTCCGCCGTGGTTCACTCTTTCCGCACCCCTCATGACTCTGTAGAGTCGGTGGGTTATACCGTCGATTTTTCGGGAGTAAAACTCGGCGTTGCCACAGATACCGGGTGCATTACGAAAACAATGCTCACATCTCTTGCAAGGTGCAATGCCGTTCTCATCGAGTCAAATCACGACGTGGATATGCTTAAAAACGGAAAATATCCCTATAATATAAAACAGCGTATCTTGTCGGATAACGGCCACCTCTGTAATGAAGATTGCGCCTGGCTTGCCACCCAGCTTGCCCTCTGGGGCACAAAGCATATCGCCTTGGGGCACCTCAGCGATAATAATAATACCGCATCTTATGCCTATAACGCTTCCGAAGCGCTCCTTGAAAAAAACGGAATTAAAATAGGTAAAGATATCTCCCTCGGCGTGGCAAAAAAAGACGAAATATATCATATATTTAAATAGAAATGTCCCCTCTCAAATGAGGCGAAGCAAAACCTTCCCCTTAAAGGGAAGGTTTTCGAAATAACATTGCAGTGCATAAAAGCCTTCCCCTTGAGGGGAAGGTGGGTTGCGTAGCAACTCGGATGAGGTGGAAATAAAAAAATTCTTATTCCCTCACAAATCCACACCCCGGAGGTGTTAAAATGTCCAATATAAGCATAGTAGGCTCCGGCGGCTGGGGCACGGCAAACGCAATTCTCCTTGCCGAAAAAGGTCACACCGTCACCCTATGGTCCTACTTCAAAGAAGAAAGCGACGAACTCAAAAATACAAAAGAAAACAAAAAATTTCTCCCGGGAGTAAAAATCCCCGATAACGTCGAATTTACAAACGATATCGCCAAATGCGCCGATGCCGACCTCATAGTTGTGGCAACCCCGTCGCACGCGGTAAAATCCACGGCAAAAAACCTTGCGCCTTTTGTAAAAGACGGCACCGTGGTGCTAAATATCTCAAAAGGTTTCGACGAAGACACCGGCATGCGCCTCTCCGAAGTGATATCGGAGCAAATCCCCGGCGCAAAAGTCGCATCAATGAGCGGCCCCTCTCACGCTGAGGAAGTTGCCCGCGCCATGCCCACCACAAACGTTGTTGCAGGCGCCGATATTAAAGTTGCCGAGTATGTGCAGGATTTGTACATGACAAAAAATTTCCGCGTTTATACCACCGACGATATCGTAGGCTTAGAGCTCGGAGGCTCTTTGAAAAACGTAATCGCCCTTGCGGCGGGCATTTGCGACGGCCTTGGCTACGGCGATAATACCAAAGCCGCCTTGATTACCCGCGGACTTGTGGAAATGACCCGCCTCGGCGTTAAAATGGGCGCAAGAGAGGAAACTTTCAGCGGCCTTACCGGCATGGGCGACCTAATCGTCACTTGCACAAGTATGCATTCGAGAAACCGCCGCGCGGGAATATTAATAGGTAAAGGCATGAGCGCCGAAGATGCTCAAAAAGAAGTAAAAATGACCGTAGAGGGCGTAAAAGCGGCAAAATCCGCCTGTGCACTCGCAAAAAAATACGGCGTGGAAATGCCCATCACCGAAACCGTGCAAAATATTATAAACGGTACCGTAAAAGCATGCGACGCAACCGAAAAACTCATGGGCCGCGAAAAAAGACACGAAAGCGAAAAGGCTTGGCTCGTGTCGCAAATTTAAAATACTTGACAAATTTTCTTTATGGATTATAA
Organism: uncultured Oscillospiraceae bacterium; assembly: GCA_964606825.1. GTDB lineage: Bacteria > Bacillota > Clostridia > UMGS1810 > UMGS1810 > CAKSIN01. The sequence goes on from CAZSIY010000063.1 coordinate 5,134, forward strand.
TAAAAGTATGTGATTGAGTTTAAGGAAAGGATTATCCCCTTAAATATTCTCTCAAATGAGGATAGCACCGCTATTACCGACAGCTCCCTTGTGTAAAGAGAGCTGTCGGCGGAGGGATTGCACATCTCACCCCCTCGAACACCCTTACAAGTGAGCACAAAGCTCCCCTTGTTGCAAGGGGAGCTGTCACCGCAGGTGACTGAGGGGATAAGCCTCTCCCACTTTCCGATTTCTAATTTTACAAAAAGGAGATACACTATGAAAGTAATTTACAGCGACGGCAGAGTAGACAACTGCCCCGAAAACGAAGAACTTCACGTAATACGCCACACCGCGGCGCACATCATGGCGCAAGCCATAAAAAGACTCTATCCCCACGCGGATTTTGCCTACGGTCCCGCAACCGAAAAAGGTTTCTACTACGACGTAGACCTCAGCGACACAAAACTTTCCGACGACGACCTTAAAAACATCGAAGCGGAAATGAAAAAAATCGTTAAGGAAAACCTCCCCATAAAACCCTATATTCTCCCGCGCGACGAAGCCATCGCCCACATGGAAGAGAGAAACGAAAAATATAAAGTGGAACACATCGGCGACCTCGACGAAAACGAACCCATAAGTTTCTATAAACAGGGCGAATATGTCGACATGTGCACAGGCCCCCACCTTTGCTATACAAAAGCGCTCAAAGCCTTTAAAATCATGGGTCAGTCGGGCGCATATTGGAAAAACGACAAAAACAACACCATGCTCACCCGCATAAACGGTATCGCTTTCGCATCTCAAAAAGAGCTCGACGATTACCTCGTTCTCCTTGAAGAAGCCGAAAAGCGCGACCACCGCAAAATAGGTAAGGAAATGGGCCTTTTCATGATGAACGACGAAGCTCCCGGTTTCCCGTTCTTCCTGCCCAAAGGCGTTGCCCTAAAAAACGCCCTCATCGACTACTGGCGCGATATCCACTATAAGCAGGACTACGTGGAGGTTTCCACCCCCATGATTATGAACCGCCACCTCTGGGAAACAAGCGGCCATTGGGATCACTATAAAGATAATATGTATTCCACCATCATCGATGATGATACATTTTGCGTAAAACCCATGAACTGCCCCGGCGGCGTAATGGTTTATGCCTCAAAACCCCACAGCTACCGCGAACTTCCCATAAGAATGGGCGAACTCGGCATTGTTCACCGCCATGAGCTCCGAGGCGCTCTCCACGGCCTCTTCCGTGTAAGATGCTTTACCCAGGACGACGCGCACATCTTCATGCGTAAAGACCAAATTACCGACGAAATCATGGGCGTTGTTCACCTTATAAATGAAGTTTATACAAAATTCGGCTTTAAATATTTCATAGAACTCTCCACTCGCCCCGAAGACAGCATGGGTAGCGACGAAGATTGGGAAGCAGCTACAAACGGCCTTAAAGGCGCCCTTGAGCTTTTGAACTTGCCCTATACCATAAATGAGGGCGACGGTGCTTTCTACGGCCCCAAAATCGATTTCCATTTGGAAGACTCCCTCGGAAGAACCTGGCAGTGCGGTACTATCCAGCTCGACTTCCAAATGCCCATAAACTTCAACCTTGAATACGTAGACGAACACGGCCAAAATCAAAGACCTATCATGATACACCGCGTTTGCTTCGGCTCAATTGAGAGATTTATAGGTATCCTCACAGAGCATTTCGCGGGTAAATTCCCCGTTTGGCTCGCCCCCACTCAGGCAAAAGTGCTCTTGGTGTCCGATAAATACGCCGAGTACGGCAAAAAAGTATATGAGGCTCTTCGCGAAGCCGGCGTAAGATGTGAGCTCGATGACAGAAACGAAAAAATCGGCTACCTCATAAGAGAAGCACAGGTCGTAAACCGCGTGCCCTATATGATTATCGTGGGTCAGCAGGAAACAGAAACAGGTACCGTGTCCGTTCGTAACCGCGATACCGCTAAAACAGATACTATGCCCCTCGATGAGTTCGTGGAAAAAATAAAAAAAGAAATTAAAGAAAGAGTGTAAGTTTGTAGGCTCCCCTTGCCCAAAGGGGAGCTTTTTCTTTTCGTTGCTAATATATGAGCGCAAATTAAAGCCTTCCCCTTGAGGGGAAGGTTGGTTGCGTAGCAACTAGGATGAGGTGGAAATAAAAAAGACCTATCCCTTAAGAATATGAACACAAGTTTTCCGTTTTTTCAAAAATATTTCACATTTTATTCATACTGTATTCAAAAATCTATGTTAATATATAAACACTGAAACGAACAAGACACGCATATCGAAAGGACGGATCAACATGGACGATTACAAATGGTACAAGGACGATTTTGAAAGTAACTTCAGTTCCTCATCGTCCGAAAATACTTCAGAAAACAACACAACATACGAAGCTCACGAGGGCACCTCGGCAAACTATCAAGACCCTTACGGATTTGAAAGTTCTTACACAAATGCTTCCGAAAACAACACATCTTTTTACAACACAAACGTGCACAAAAAGAAAAAGCACAGCGCAAAGCGCGTTTCAATTCTCACAGCTTCAATTGCCGTAGTGCTTACGGCAGCGCTCTCGGTTTCGGGCGCAATGCTTATTCCCAAAGCTATAAGCAAATCCGAAACTTCTTCTTCCACCACCACCGCGAAAAACGGCGAAAACACTCCC
>CAZSIY010000064.1:0-7773 GCA_964606825.1 uncultured Oscillospiraceae bacterium
ATGGAGCAGTATTATCAAGAGGACCTTTCACTTTCCGAAATTGCCGACATTGCCAAAATGACCAGGCAAGGAGTTCATGATAATATCAAAAGGGCGGGGGCTGAGCTTAAAAGCTACGAAAATCAGCTCGGTCTTTTGGAAAGATTTATGGATATAAACGATGCGGCGGATAAAATTCGCAAGATGATATCCCCGGGAGCGACAATAGATGACGTTGCTTTTAAGGAAATATGCGGTCAGCTTGACATTATAAAAAATGAGGCATAAAGGAGGCGAGTGCTTTGGCTTTTGACAATTTATCGGAAAAACTTCAGGCGGCATTTAAAAAACTGCGCGGCAAAGGCAAAATATCGGAGGCCGATTTAAAAGTTGCCATGCGCGAGGTAAAACTTGCTCTTCTTGAGGCAGATGTAAACTTTAAAGTAGTTAAAGATTTTATAAAATCCGTTTCCGACAAGGCGCTCGGCGCAAATGTTTTAGAGAGTCTTACTCCGGCACAGCAAGTTATAAAAATAGTAAATGAAGAACTTACCGAACTTATGGGAAAAGAAAGCAGTCGACTGAATTTCGGTTCGCGTTCTCCAGCGGTTATTATGATGGTAGGGCTCCAAGGTGCCGGTAAAACAACCACAAGTGCAAAAATCGGCGCAATATTGAAAAAACAAGGCAAGCATCCTCTTCTGGCGGCGTGTGACGTATATCGTCCCGCGGCAAGAAAACAGCTCAAAGTAGTCGGCGAACAGCTTGATATACCTGTTTTTTCCCTTGATGAATGTAACGACGCGGTAAAAATTGCCGCTGATGCTGTTGAACATGCCAAAAGGAACGGCAGTGACGTCGTTATTATAGATACAGCCGGAAGGCTGCATTTGAACGAAGAGCTCATGGATGAGCTCTTGAACATCAAAAATTCGGTTCAGCCGTCGGAAATACTTCTCGTTCTTGACTCTATGACCGGTCAAGATGCTGTAAATGTTGCTTCGGTCTTTGACGAAAAGCTCGATATTTCCGGCGTTGTTTTAACAAAACTTGACGGCGATACAAGAGGCGGTGCCGCTCTTTCGGTAAGAGCAGTTACTGGAAAACCCATAAAACTTGTGGGCCAGGGCGAAAAGCTCAGCGATTTGGATTGGTTTTACCCCGACAGAATGGCATCGAGAATTCTCGGCATGGGCGATGTTCTTACTCTTATTGACAAAGCTCAGCAGGCTTTTGACGATAAACAAGCTATGGAACTTGAGAAAAAAATACGCCAGCAAACATTTACGCTTGATGACTATTTGGAGCAAATGCGCCAAATGCGTAAACTCGGTTCTATGACAGATATAATCGGCATGCTTCCCGGTGTGAACAAAAAAGCTCTTGAAGGTGCATCTTTCGATGAAAGAAAAATAGATCGCATAGAGGCAATAATCACTTCTATGACAAAAAAAGAAAGAGTGAGCCCCGAGATCATCAATTCAAGCCGCAAGAAACGCATTGCAGACGGAAGCGGAACCAGAGTTCAAGATGTAAATCAATTTTTGAAATCTTATGAGCAAATGCAAAAACTTATGAAACAATTTAGCAATCCCAAAAAGATGAAGCGCGCAATGGGCGGCTTTAAAAACTTTATGAGATAGCGTTTATATGATAATTGTTTAATACTTATTCGGAGGTGAAAATAAATGGTTAAAATTCGTTTGAAGAGAATGGGCGCTAAGAAGGCTCCTTTCTACAGAGTGGTTGTTGCTGATTCAAGATATCCCAGAAATGGTAGATTTATCGAGGAAATCGGCACATTCGATCCCAAAACAGATCCTTCCACAATTAAAATCGATGCAGAAAAGGCTCAGAAGTGGCTTAATACAGGTGCTCAGCCTACTGATACAGTTAAGGAACTTCTTAAGATCAGCGGCATCATAAAATAATCTCACGGAGGTTTTGGTTCATGAAAGAGTTATTAGAATATATTGCCAAATCTTTGGTAGACTTTCCCGATGACGTTAGTGTTACCGAGGTTGATGGTGATTCAGCAACCGTTCTTGAACTTCGTGTCAACGATGCCGACATGGGTAAGGTAATAGGAAAACAAGGTAGGATTGCAAAATCCATTCGTTCCGTTATCAAAGCCGCTGCAGGCAAAGACCGCAAACGTGTTGTGGTGGAAATAGTTCAATAATTCACATGATATGAGGTCTTTAAGGCCTCATATTGTCGTATATAGGAGGTTATAAATGTGGACAGCAGCTATATCGAAGTAGGGCAGATAGTAAACACTCATGCTTTAAAAGGTGTTGTTAAGGTAAATCCTTGGACAGACAGTGCAGAAGTTTTTGAATGTTTCGACAAAGTATATACAAAAGACGGCAAAGTGTATGATGTTGAAGATATAAAATACCAAAAGTCTTGCGTTCTTTTAAAATTAAAAGGAATAGACAGCATCGAAACTGCCGAAAAAATGAGAAATAAAATTCTTTATGCAGACAGGACAATTTTTGAAAATCTTCCCAAGGACACTTACCTCGTTGCCGATATAATAGGGCTAAGCGTTAAGGACGAAAATGTGACGTATGGCGTTGTAACCGATATTATAAACACAGGCAGCAATGACGTATACGTTGTAAAAAGGGATAATGAAAAGGATTTACTTCTTCCCGCAATAAAAGAGGTAGTGCGGGAAATTAACGTAAACGGAGGCTATATTTTAGCCGATATACCAAACGGATTGCTGGATGAGTAGGAGATAAAATGAAATTTCATATACTTACGCTTTTTCCGGAAATGTTTTCCGGAGTATTGCATGAAAGCATGCTCGGACGTGCGGAAAAAAACAACATAATTAAATTCGATATAATCAATATAAGGGATTTTGCATGCAACAAGCACAACCGTGTAGACGATTATCCCTACGGCGGAGGTCGCGGTATGGTGATGCAAGCAGAACCTATATACAGAGCTTATGAGAGCATTTGCGAGAAAACGGAAGGTAAGCCGCACGTGATATATATGTCACCCAAGGGCAAAGTATTTAGCCAGGCACATGCCGTAAGGCTCAGCCGCAAAGAAAATTTGGTGATACTTTGCGGTCATTATGAGGGGGTGGACCAGCGAATTATAGACGAAATTGTAGATGAAGAAATTTCAATAGGCGATTATGTGCTAACCGGCGGCGAAATCCCCGCAATGGCGGTTATAGATTCTGTAAGTCGAATGATAGAAGGCGTGCTTTCAAATGAAGACAGCTTTTGTGATGAGTCGCATTACGGCGGACTTTTGGAGTATCCCCATTATACTCGTCCGCCCATTTTTCACGGAGTTAAAGTTCCTGAGGTGCTCCTTAGCGGAAATCATGCATTAATAGCAAAATGGCGCTACGAAATGGCAATTGAGGAAACGAGAAACAAGAGGCCGGATTTGCTTGAAAAACGTTAGAAATTACAAAAATACTTTTAGGAGTTGTTTTGTATGTATAAGGTTACGGTACCTACGGTAATCAATAATGGACACTTCAACAAAGTGAAGACATTGGATGAATTTAAAAGAAGCGGTGCGCATCGTATCGCACTTGCAATTCGGAGAGAAGATGATTACGCTTTTTCATCACCCAATAGCTTAAAACTTTTATAGGAACTTATAAAATACTATAAAGGAAATGACATTGAAGTTCTTGTTTGGCTCGGAGAAACTTTCGGACACACTGCCGATAAGCCGAAAGAAAACAGCAAATACGGCAACATAAGAGAAATAAATTATGGGGATATAACGGCGTTTTGTCCGCTCGACGAAAATTTTAAAGCGGATTTTTGTAAATAGGTTCAAGATGTTGCCAAGTGCGGCGCTGATATGATAATGTTTGATGATGATTTTCGTTTGGTATGGCGAAGTAATCAACCCGGTTGCTGTTGCGGATATCATATGAAAAAGTTGGAAGAGGAATTGGGCGAGAAAATCGATGAGAAAGATTTAAAAACGATTTTATTCGACGGCGGAAAAAATAAATACAGAAGTACATGTTTGATTATGTTTCGGATGCTGATTACGAAACAGGACATGTTGATGCTCATGTAGATAACAAAGAAATATACAAAACTATTGACGAATTGTTCGGCGATAAAGAGTGTGTAGGCGTAAGACCGTACAATGCGGAAAAATTTTGGAAAACGAAGAACTTGATGCAAGCCGCGAATGGATTTTATCTGAAGTGGTATGGAAGGGTATGTACAGGACATCTCTTACATTTGCTGTGGAAAACAGTTTGCCTACCGCTCACGGCTCTTGCGGTGTGAACATTTTGTTCGGTGAAAATGCAAAATATATATCCGAAAATGAACTTAAAAACGGAAATATAATAGACGCATCCGCTGCAAAAATTTTGATGAGCAGAGGAATTGATGTGGGTATAAAAGAAATTGTGCCGATGTCGGAAGTAAATCAAGGGGATTTTTCTGACGTTCCGAGTGAATATCGTATTGAAGAAGACGTGTATACGCGCCTTGACGCTTTCCCGATTAAAGAAAAAGTTGTTTGTAAGGAAAGTGCGCACATTCTATCGAAATATTCGTACGGTAAAGAGCTTATCAACGGAAATTTTGAATATGAAAACAAAGCTAAAATGAGATTTTTTGTTTTTCCTATAGATATGGGAGAGATTCAATATTTGTCAGGCTGGATTTATTCCTATGCCGGAAGAAGAAGCCTTTTAAAAAGTATTGCGTGGCTCGGTAAATCACCGGTAGCATATACAAGCGGAAACTATCCTTATTTGTACACGCTTGTAAAAAAGGCGAAAACGGAATTGCTGTCGGACTTTGGAATTTGTTTTCCGATAAGGTGAAAAATGCCGAAATTAAAATATCAGATGCATTTTCCGATGTTAAATTCATAAACTGTAAAGGTCACATCAATGGTGATGCAGTTGTTTTGGATACTGTTATTTATCCGTATGAATTTGCGGGAATTTTAGTTTCTTAAAATTTGTTGACAATTGTGCACAAAATAAAAACGCATCAATTCGGTAGCGTTTTTGTTTGAGGTTAATTTTACCAAAAAAAATTTTCATAAACCACCTTTTATTGCAAACAATAAATTTGTAAAATTAAAGCAATAAAAGGAGTTTTATGGATGAAAGCAACAGGAATTGTTAGGCGCATAGACGACCTGGGCAGAGTTGTTATACCTAAAGAAATCCGCAGAACAATGCGCATCAGAGAGGGCGACCCGCTTGAAATCTTTACAGATCGTGAGGGCGGAGTGATATTCAAAAAATATTCGCCCATAGGAGAGCTCGGAGATTTTGCTTCACAGTATGCCGAAACTTTATATAAAACATCGGGGTTTCCGATTTGCATAACCGACAAAGACTCAATCATAGCCACAGCGGGTGTTGCTAAAAAAGAACTGTATGAAAAGCCTGTAAGTGCCGAAATGGAGCGTATTATGGAAGAAAAATCGTCATTCGTTTGCACAGACGGTAAGCATCTTCCGGTTACAGATCAAAACGATAAATATAATGTGGGCGTTATTTCGCCGATAGTTTCCGAGGGTGACGTCATAGGTAATGTGGTTGTTATGCGTATGCAGGAAAAAGAAAAAATGACCGACACTGAGCTGAAACTTGCCAATGCCGCATCGATGTTTTTGGCTAAGCAAATGGAAATATGATAAAAATATCACAACGCCAAAACACTCCGCGTATCGGGAGTGTTTTGGTGTTTATATTATTTACTTATGTAAAAAACAAACCAACCGCTTATGTCCTCCGCTTTGCGGGTTCCGTTCGACATATGTGCAGTCGGTTTGCTTTTGTGTGCAAACATAAGTTTGTTTGCAACGCTACACTGTTATTATACTGCAAATAATGCAAAAAATACCTCTTTTACGGATTAAATGTAAATTCTTTGCTTGAGGGTACGATTTGAACATATGTGTTACCGGGATTTAAAATAAGTTCTTCGCCGTTTTCTAAGGTGTACACGGTTTTTGCATTTCTTGAAGATTTTGTCCAAGTGATGTTTTGAACTTTTCCGTCGGTGAAATAGTATCCGCTACCGCTGCCTATGTTTTCGAGATTTTGGCGACCTTTGTTTTCACCGTCATCCAAGTTGTAATTTCTTAATTTATACACAATTACATTTTTGGATCTTAAATAGTTTCCGTCTTGCGACATGTGGTAAGAGCCGTTTACATACCTTTTGTACACTTTTTCTGTTTCGTCGTATTCATATGCCACTTTATAAAAATCGGAATAGGTTATACTTAAAGTTTGAGCGGTATTTTTTGTGGCGGGTACGGTGTCATTTTTGTAATAATTGTTGTGTTTTACGTCGGTGGTTCCGCGATATTTTTTTGTTTGAGTACCCATGGTGTAAAGTTTGTCCACACCGGTGTAGAGGTTGTGCCAAGAACGGTCGTAAGTGTTATCTCGCCAGTAGATGGTTCCGTCAGAACCCATAACGCCGTTTATGTTGTTTACGCCGAGATTTGAAATATCTTTCGATGCTTGCGGACTCCAACCGGCGTGGCAGTATATCGCGTCGTGCTCCAAGGCGTAGTCGAGAAAATAGTGTCTTGCCGAACGCACAGGACCTACTTTTTCTAAAGTGTGGTCTTTAAAAAGCGCCATAAAGCGTGTTGCGCCGCCCTCGACAACTATTTCGTATATCATATATGCGCTTTCAAGCCCCATTTGCGGTCTTGATGCGGCGACATCGTTGTCTATCATTACCGCAACCGGTCTTTCATCTGTTTGCATTGCATCAAAAAACGGGTCGTTTTCTATTTCCCGGGTAATAACGTTATCTTTCTTTCTGGTTTTTTCAACCTTTGTGTCATTTTTTCGGTTTGTACAACCGCATGTTAAAACAAGAGCCAATATCAAGGCAAAGTAAGTAATTTTTTTCATTTTCATACCTCACAGTTGTTGAATTTAAAACGTGTAAACCGCACGGCGTTTATATTATTTAGTATATGTATTGGTAATTGTCATACGCAAATCTTTATTAAATTCGGCTTGCGATATCTTTATTATGTCGGCAATGTCGATGTATGCGATATACCTATCTTCTTTATTAATAAACCAACGATTACTTTCGTAAACCGCATTATTATCAAAAGTGTAACAGCCGAATAACTGATTGTATAAAGCTTGATAATACCCTTCGTAAATTGCGCCTTTTTCGGATTGATTGAATTTTTGCTCAACATTTTCGGATATTTGATTTTCAATCGGTATTACGGTAATTGTTTCGCCGTTTTCGTCAACGATTATGTGCTTTGCGAGTTCGTCGCTGTAATTATCTTGCTCTTTGGCAGTGCCGATGAAAACTTTTTCTTCTCCTTTATAATAATTTTCGGGTTCTGTCGGTCTTATGACGTTTAAGCGAAAATTATGTAATGAAGCGCTTTTTACTAAATCTTCAAGATAATCTAAGGTTACAAAGGTTGTGCTGTTATACAAAACAGGCGCACACCTCATTACAACTCCGAACCCGCTCGGTGATGGAGCACCGCAGTGAATTAATGCACTTACGATTTTAAGTGTTAAAGATCTGTTTCGTATTTTTCTTTTTCCGTAGGAATTTTCACGGTGATTTCACCGTTGTCGTATGTAATATCGGTTATGGAAAATGCGTTTAAAACATCTCTCAGCGGGAGATAATATTCGCCGTTGTATATAAACGGGTCATGATGTAGCGATATTTTGTTTTCGCCGTTATAAATTTCGATTGTAAAATCCGAAGCTACCCAATCACTTAAAACACCGCTTGCAAATACGGTTACAGATAGCATGAG
>CAZSIY010000065.1:0-7717 GCA_964606825.1 uncultured Oscillospiraceae bacterium
AAATCTTCCATTGCCGGATAGAGCACTTCTTCCACGCTGTGGCTGAGGCGGTGGATTTCATCTATAAACAAAACGTCGTGCTCGCTCAAATTGGTGAGAATTGCGGCAAGGTCGCCGGGTTTTTCTATGGCAGGACCCGACGTTATTCTTATGTTTACGCCGAGTTCATTTGCAATAATATTTGCAAGGGTGGTTTTTCCGAGTCCCGGAGGGCCGTACAAAAGCACGTGGTCAAGCGCTTCTTTTCGCGCTTTTGCCGCTTCTATGTAAACCGTTAAATTTTCTTTTGCTTTACTTTGACCTATGTATTCTTCGAGGGTACGCGGTCTTAAACCCATTTCCTGCGGAATATCTTCTTCCATTATCCCGCCGTTTACAATTCTGTCTTCGCTTTCCATTTGCTCTCACCTCACATAAGATTTTTAAGTGCGTTTTTGATTATGCCCTCAACGCCCGCAACATCCGCTGAAACCTTTGCCACGGCGTTTGCGGCCTCGGCGGAGCTGTAACCCAACGCCACAAGGGCATTTGCCGCCTCTTCCCTATCACCCGAGGGAACGGGAACGTCTTGCGAAAAGGCATCGTTTCCCACATTTACAAGCGACTCGTTTTTGATTTTATCTTTAAGCTCCAAAATTATTCTTTGGGCGGTTTTATTTCCTATGCCGGGAGCTTTTTTCATTTCCGAAACATTATCCGTCGCTATAACAAACGCAAGTTTCGACGGCGACATTGAAGAGAGCACACCCGCCGCGCCTTTTGCGCCCACGCCGCTCACCGACAGCAAAAGCTCAAACATTTCAAGCTCTTCCGCCGTGGAAAAGCCATACAAATCCATTATACCTTCTTTTATGTAAAGATAGGTGTGAAACGTTACTTCACTTCCCACGATGCACTCGGGCGAATTTAAAGAATTTTGGCTGGTAAATATTTTAAATCCCACTCCGGAGCACTCAACAACCGCGTAATTTGTGCTTTTACGCGTAAGAACACCTTTTATGTAACTGAACATTTTCTTCCTCCGTTTATATTCCGTAGTATTTTGCCGCCGCGCCGCCCGACGAATGGGCGTGGCAAAGGGCAATTGCAAGAGCATCGGCAACATCGTCGGGTTTTGGAATCTCCTTTAGGCAAAGAAGAGCTTTTGTCATTTGCTGAACCTGGGTTTTATCGGCTCTTCCGTACCCGACTACCGACTGTTTTACCTGAAGGGGAGTATACTCGCTTATTTTCATGCCGTGATTTACCGCGGCAAGAAGTATTACGCCCCTCGCCTGGCCGACGTCAATCGCAGTTTTTGCGTTGTCATTGAAAAACAATTTTTCTATTGCCATGCAATCCGGCTTATATTTTTCTATTGTTTCGTTTATACCATCATATATCATTTTGAGCCTAATGTCAAATGGTGTACCCGCATTTGTAGTAACAGCGTAATAATCCACCGTCTTAAATTTGTTTCCGTCGTAGTCCACAATTCCCACTCCGACTATGGCATAGCCGGGGTCAATTCCTAAAATTCTCATGATTTTTCTCCTATTTTATGCATAATATACATTGTTTTTATGTATAGAGTGTATATTTATGCAGAATTTACTATTGATTATTTTTCAAAATCGTATTATAATCTAATTATAATAATAAACCAAAACGGGAGGAAAATCAATATGTCAAAAGAAAAAGTTGTTTTAGCATACAGCGGCGGCCTTGATACCTCAATTATCATATCATGGCTCAAAGAGAATTACGGATACGATGTTATCTGCGTATGCGGAGATGTAGGCCAGGGAAAAGAGACCGACGGCCTCGAGGAGCGCGCAATTCGTTCAGGCGCATTAAAGTGCTACATTGCCGACCTCAAAGAAGAATATGTAAAAGACTACATATTCCCTACTCTTAAATCCGGCGCGAAGTACGAGGGCAAATATCTTCTCGGAACCTCGCACGCAAGACCGATCATTGCAAAGAAACTTGTGGAAATCGCCCACAAAGAGGGTGCTGTTGCAATTTGCCACGGCGCAACCGGAAAAGGAAACGACCAGGTTCGCTTCGAACTTACAATAAAAGCGCTTGATCCTTCGCTTAAAATCATAGCTCCTTGGAGAATTTGGGATATCAAATCCCGTGAAGATGCGGTAGATTACGCAAACGCTCACGGAATTGAAATACCCGTTACCAAAAAAGACCTCTACTCTCGCGACCGTAACGTATGGCACATAAGCCACGAGGGCATGGATCTTGAAGACCCGTGGAACGAGCCAATGTTTGACAGCCTGTTAAAACTCGGCGTTTCGCCCGAAAAAGCTCCGAACGAGCCCACATATGTTGAAATAGGCTTTGAAGCGGGTGTTCCCGTAAGCGTAGACGGAGAAAAACTCTCCCCGCTCGCACTTGTTGAAAAACTCAACAAAATCGGCGGAGAAAACGGCATAGGCATTGCCGACATCGTGGAAGACAGGCTCGTGGGAATGAAATCCAGAGGCGTATACGAAACTCCCGGCGGAACAATTCTCTACACGGCAATAGAAGAGCTCGAATATCTCTGCCTCGACCGCGACACGCAGGCATTTAAGAGAATGAGCCAAACTCAGTTCTCACAGCTTGTGTACGACGGAAAATGGTTTACACCGCTTCGCGAGTCCATGAGCGCAATGTACGACGAAATGGACAAATTGGTTACAGGTACCGTAAGGCTCAAACTCTACAAAGGAAACTGCACACCCGCGGGCGCAAAATCAAAATATTCCCTCTACAACGAGGATATTGCATCTTTCGGCGACAGCAAAGAGCTTTACAGTCACAAAGACAGCGAAGGCTTTATAAATCTTTTCGGCTTGCCGCTTAAAGTAAGAGCTATGATGCTCAAATCAAACGAAGAAAACAAGTAAACAACCGGAGGTTATAACACCATGAAACTATGGGGCGGAAGATTTTCAAAAAATACCGACGACACGGTAAATGATTTTAACTCTTCAATACGTTTTGATAAGCGCATGTATCGCCAAGATATACAAGGTAGCATTGCCCACGCGGAAATGCTCGGAAATTGCGGAATTATCCCACTTGAAGACTCCGAAAAAATCGTTTGTGGCTTAAAAGAAGTGCTTGCCGATATTGAAAGCGGAAAAGCCGAATTTATGGTTGATGCGGAAGATATCCACATGAACGTGGAAACCATGCTCACCGAAAAGATAGGTGCCGCAGGCAAACGCCTACACACGGGCAGAAGCCGCAACGACCAGGTGGCGCTTGACATAAGAATGTATTTGAAAGACGAAATCGAAGAAATTTCGGAAATGTTAAAAAGCCTTGAAAAGTCTATTGTGTCGCTTGCAAAAGACCATACAGACACCATTATGCCCGGCTACACCCACCTTCAAAAGGCACAGCCGGTAACGTTTGCACATCACCTTATGGCATATTTCGAAATGTTTAAAAGGGATATAGACAGGCTTTGCGACACTTATCGCAGAACAAATGTAATGCCTTTGGGTTCGGGAGCACTTGCCGGCACAACCTATCCTTTAGACCGCGAAGCTGTTGCGAAAAAGCTCGGATTTTCCGCGGTAACTATGAACTCGATGGATGGCGTGTCCGACCGCGACTTTGTAATAGAGCTTGCATCGGATTTATCCATATGCATGATGCATTTGAGTCGTTTTTGCGAAGAGCTCATACTTTGGAATTCAAACGAATTTTCCTTTGTTGAAATGGACGACTCGTGCTCTACCGGAAGCTCTATAATGCCGCAGAAGAAAAACCCCGACGTTGCAGAGCTTATTCGCGGAAAAACAGGTAGAGTATACGGCGACCTGGTAAGTATTCTCACCACAATGAAAGGTATTGCCCTTGCATACAACAAAGACATGCAAGAGGACAAAGAATGCATTTTCGACGCGGTAGACACCGTAAAACTTTGCGTGCCGGTATTTGAAAAAATGATTGTGACAATGAAGGTAAACCGCGAGAAAATGTTTGAGGGTGCAGGCCAAGGCTTTACCAACGCAACCGACGCCGCAGACTACCTCGTTAAAAAAGGTATGCCTTTCCGCCAAGCTCACGAAGTTATAGGCAAAATGGTGCTTTACGCAATAGAAAACAAAAAAGCGCTTTCGGACTTTACACTTGACGAATTTAAAAATTGCTCTTCAATAATCGAAGAAGACATTTACGATGCAATATCACTCAAAACTTGCGTAGACGGAAGGTGCCTTATAGGCGGCCCCGCAAAAGAAGCTGTTGAGAACGCTATTGCCGAAGCTGAAAAATATTTAAATTCGCTTTAATATTTTACGAAAATCAAAAGCGACGAAACATGTACGTGTTTTGTCGCTTTTATATACCTAAAATTATTTTGCATGACTTTTAAAACGTTTCATAGTACAATTTTAATATGTATTTTACGTTTTAAACGAAGGTTTGTTATAACTTCGAAAAACAAACTCAATATAACGGATCCGTCTTACCTTGCACGTGAAGAAGAAAAAATCAGCAAGAAAAAGGCGATGGAGCTCTACGACAAAAGTCTTCTCGACAAACTCGAAGCAGGTACTTTTTCCGCGCTTGCTTTTATTCACAACTATCTTTTTGATGAAAATTACCATTTTGCCGTCAAAGTGAGAAACGTAAATATTGCAAAAGGCGGATTTAGATTTGTTCCGGTAATGTATCTTGACAGTGCATCGGAACACGTAAGCTGCATGCCACAGTCAAACTTTGACGAAATTATAGAAAAATATGCGGAAATGAATATTGCCCATCCATTCCGAGAGGGCAACGGACGGGCAACCGGAATTTGGCTCGACCTCATTTTAAAAAAGGAGCTCGCCAAGGTAATCGACCGAAGCCGAATTAACAAAGACGATTATCTCCTTGCCATGGAACGAAGCCCCATAAAAGACATAGAAATTAAACACATTCTTAAAAGCGCCTTGACGAGCAAAACAAACGACCGAGACGTCTATATGAAAGGTATCGACAACAGCTACCTTTACGAAGGCTACAACGCTTTTAAAGTGGAAGAACCGTAAGGTTTATTTCTGCCGTTTATCCGACAAAAAATTTTCGCCCAAAATCGAATTTAACGTATCTATATCCACATAAACATCTCCGCCGTACACAACAGCATCGGCGTTTTCGCACTTTAAAACAAGCAAGTTTCCGCCGCAGCTTCCCGTTGTGGACGCTCTGTCGTACAAAATATTTTCATAATCTTTTTTTGCGGCGTAAAAAATCCCGTTTTCAAATTTAAGCTCTTCAAAAACATTCTCGCTTTCCGAAAGCTCTGCGGTATTTAAATATTTTTTGCCGCCGTACTCTATAAAAGTCACCCAAAACTTCAAAATATTTTCGTTATTATCCAAAAGAGAATACGCGCCGCGATAATATATACCGTTGTAAATATTGTCTACGGTTACATCTCCGATGTTTGATTTCAGTTCCTTACCCGGGCGCAAGCAAAAAAGAGAAATTACCCGGGCACTCTCGCTCCAATCAAATTTCATGAGAGCATTTGAGTAGCCTATTTGTCTATATGGATTGCCGTCTCTACTCGAACGTTTCGCCTCGTCGTCTTCCGTTCCCAAATCTTCTATAACAAGTGCCGTTTTTCCGCCGAGATTATAACTTTCCGCCCACATTCCGTTCACATATGCCACGATATCCGTTTCGTATATTTCGCCCGCTATATCACCCGTTTTTTGCTTTACGGGAACATATTGCGGAGCTTTTTTGGGCAGAGCTTTGGTGTATACAAACAAAAATCGGTCTTTTTCGTTCCACTGCACGTCAAACCCATACGCCGCCAAATCTTCGGCAACAATTGCGGTTTTGCCGCCGATATTGTACGAACAAATAGGCATTTCGTCCACATATGCGCAAATATCCGTTGAATAAACATATCCCGCAACATCGCCCACAGCCGCATTTGCACGAATCGCCACCGCCGAAACAACACAAAAGAACAGGGCGCAAACAAATTTTTTTACATTCATGGCAATCCCTCCGATTTTATAATTTCAACCTCAGTATAACTCGGAAAAATTTACAAATCAACCTCTGTAACATTATCTTAATACAAGTGTTTTAAACTTGCAAACTATTGCCTCTTCGGGAACAGAAAATTTTGTCGCAGTTTTTCCGAGCGCAGCGTATTTATGCTCGCCCATTGCGTGATAAGGAAGTACTTCAAGGCTGTTTGGCAAGCCGCTTTCGGCAAAAAAGTTTTTCATTTTTTCAAATTCGTCATCACCGTCGTTTACGCCGCCGATAATCGGAATACGCACGCAAACATTTGCTTTTTTCTCAAAAAGATTTTTAAGATTTTTTAAAATCAATTCATTTCCCACGCCGGTATATTTTTTGTGAACGGCGCTGTCAATTGCCTTTACGTCGTAAAGAAAGAGGTCGGTATACGGCATGATTTTTTCAAAATATTCAAAAGGCACGTTCCCCGCAGTGTCCACTGCCGTATTTACGCCGTTTTCCATGCATTTTTTAAGAATTTCTTCCAAAAATTCTATTTGAAGCATGCACTCTCCGCCTGAAAATGTGGCGCCGCCTCCCGAGGCATCGTAATAGGCTTTGTCTTTCAAAATTTCGCGCATAACCTCATCTGTGGTGTAGGTTTTTCCGCAAATTTCCTTGGCATCGTAATAGCAGATAAACTCTGTGCTATCGGTAGTTAAATCCGAGCAACGCCCGCAACCCGTACACTTTTCCCGGTAAAACAAAATCTCTTTTTCGCCATTTTGACTTTCGGGATTATGGCACCAGGCGCATCGCAGATTGCACCCTTTAAAAAACACGGTGGTTCTTATGCCCGGGCCGTCAACAAACGAATTTCGCTGTATATCGAAAATTGTAGCTTTCATAATTTATCCCCTTACCGTTTTGACGTTCGCTCGATAATTGTATCTTGCATGTCGTCGTTATTTGCACCACTTTTAAAAGTTTTTAGGAAAGCGCCCGACGTAAAAGCAAGATTTTTTAAGATTTCCGCTTTTTAAAAGCTCTAAATCTCTGATTTAAAAATATTATATTCAAGATTGCGTTAAAAGTAAATACACAAATCATACTTTTTGCATTTTTCGGTACAATGTTATTTTCGAAACAAGCAAAATCTCAAACGCTTTTTGGATTTCAGATGCGTTGATGCAATATTCCAAAGCTAAATAATTTCGCATCACAACTAAATTTTTTAGATGACCGCAAGGTCAATTTAGCTACGAAGTACTTTAGCGTGCGAAGCAAATTTAACTGAAAAAGCACTTCCGAAGAAGTGCTTTTTTCTTGGTGAACCATCGGAGATTCGAACTCCGGACACCTTGATTAAAAGTCAAGTGCTCTGCCAACTGAGCTAATGGTCCGTATTAAACTTTCAAAAAAATTGGCTGGGCTGGCTGGACTCGAACCAGCGAAAATGCCAGAATCAAAATCTGGTGCCTTACCACTTGGCTACAGCCCAGTGTAAATTGTGGGGTGGGTAGTCGGATTCGAACCGACGACCTCCAGAATCACAATCTGGCGCTCTAACCAACTGAACTATACCCACCAGATATTTTGGCGCGCCTGGAGAGACTCGAACTCCCGACCCACTGCTTAGAAGGCAGTTGCTCTATCCAGCTGAGCTACAGGCGCAAACCTTGGAGCGGGTGATGGGAATCGAACCCACACGGCCAGCTTGGAAGGCTGGAATTCTAGCCATTGAACTACACCCGCA
>CAZSIY010000066.1:0-7680 GCA_964606825.1 uncultured Oscillospiraceae bacterium
CAAAAATTCCGAATACAATCAAAAGGAGAACAAGACAACACGAAAGCACGGCAACAGCAATTTTCATGCCGTCCTGCTTTTTCGGTTGAGATTTAAGTTCGGGTTCGTCATCAATTTTCACGGCGCGCTTTGAGGCAGACACCCTCGGAACGCTCTCCGTATTTTTCACCGCCGATTTAACGGGTTTCATGATAATTGTATCATCGAACTCCGCACCATTGTCAGCGCTAAAATCGTTATCCGCTTCAAAATCATTTGAAGAAGAAAGGCGGCTTCCGCATTTTGCGCAAAAAATCGAGTCTGCCTCGTTTTTTGCTCCGCATTTTTCGCAATACATTTCATATCCTCCACGGCTTACGCTCTTTTAAAGAAACTCACCTTGTCTTTAACTACAGAATTTTCTCTTTCTTTAACTGCTTCTCCGGAATTTATGGCATCGGTTTTTATATCGATGTTTTCTTCGGCATTTGCAAGGGTACTGTCAATATTTCTCATTGCCGCCGCAACGGCAACGCGCACCTGAGATAGGTACTGTTTTGCAACGGAAAGTTTTTTCGTTTCGGCTTTCACTTTTTCTTTGGCATCGCACACAATATTGTTTGACTTTGCCGTGGCATCGTCAATTAGCTTACCGGCACATTTTTCAGCATTTAAAATAGCGGTGCTTATAAGCTCACTTCTGGATTTCAAGTCGCCCGCTTCCTGCTTTAACGCCAGATACTTATCCTCTAAACTTTTATTTTCGCTCTCAAGCTGTGCAACACGCTCTTCTAAAGCGGCAAGTTCCTTATTTGCCGCCTCATCTTTTTCTTTTAAAAATGAAATTTCGGCATTTAAAGCCTCTTTTTCGTTGGCAAAGGCGTCGGCTTCCTCTTTGTTTTTTGAATCAAGCTCGGCGCATTTTGCTTCGTGCAAGGTGTTTAATTCTGTTATGTAGCGGCACACTTCGTTTTTATTATATCCGAAAAGGCTGCTTTTAATTTCGGTTAAAGTCATTTATATCATTCCCTGTTTAGTTTTTATATATGTTTATTATACAATTATGAAGCCGTTCTGTCAACAAAAATTTATCATGTTATTGACGGAGGCAGCTCTTCCATGAAATAAGTTGCCTCCATATCGGCGGTTGAAAGCGCAAAAGCAAGGGGGAATTTTTCAAAAGCATTTCCCACAATATACGTTTCTTCACTTCCTGAAAATCCCATGTGATACCTTATGGCAAAAGCTTCTTCGCGGGTAAGTTTCATATATCCCGAAATTATGTAAACCGATTTTTCGCCGTGACCGTATGGCATGTCATCTTCAAAATTAAACGTGGGTACGCTGTGCCACACGCCGTGAGAGTCTTTCACGTTTCTTGTGGAAGGCTTATAGCAATTTACTTTGCAAAGGTCGTGCAGAAGTGAAACTATCGCAATTGTTTCGTCGCTCGGATTTAATTTATAAGTTTCTTTAACTCTTGGTCTTTCCAAATAATCTTTAAGACAATAATACACATTTAAGCTGTGGTCAAGCAAACCACCGCTGTAAGCGCTGTGAAACCTTGTACTCGCGGGCGCCGCGAAAAAATCGCACGACGAACTCAAAAGATACGCAAGAAGCTTATCGGCGCCCTCTCTTTTGATATTTTCGTTATAAATTTTTATAAATTCGTCCTTGTTCATCATTTACTCCTATATAAACTATTTAAATTCTGTTTCAAACGTGGCGCTTTTCAAATTTTGAGCTTGGGCATAAACTTTTAAAATTCCGCTTTTGTTTCCCGCGCGCACTGCAACGGTAATTCTTCCGGCATACATTTTTCGCTCCGTCATATTTACGGGATTGTGGTCGGCAACGCTTGAACCCGTTGCGACAACGCATCCCATTCCGTTTGTGCTGAAACTTACAGTAGGCGTTGCATCGGGAACTTCATTACCGTTTTCATCAAGGCAATAGCACGTTACAACAGCTATATCACTTCCGTTTGCCGAAATGTTTTTGTTGTCAAGTTTTAGCGCAAGCCTTGTTGCCGCACCGCTCGTAACCTTTTTATCTTTGCAAACGGTTTTGCCGCCGTTTATGCCGATAACTTCCAAACTTCCCATTTCGTATTCCACTTCCCATTCGGCATGGCCGAGAGGTTCAACGGATTTTCTTCCGAGGCTTTTACCGTTTAAAAAGAGCTCCGCCTCATCGCAGTTCGTATATGCCCAAACCGATATTTTTTCGCCCTCGCATCCTTCGAAATTCCAGTGCGGAAGCAAATGTATCATGGGTTTATCTTTAATCCACATGGATTGATTTTGATAAAAAGCGTCTTTCTTTTGCAAAAACAGATCACTGGCGCCTAATTGCGAGCAAACTCTCGGCCACACCGCCTCACCGCGATGTTCAAAAGCAATCCATTGATAGCCGCCCAAAATCCACTCTCTTTCATTTAAGAATTTCCAAGTTTTCTCTCTTCCCAAGAACCAGTTGTCGGTATCTTTGTCATAGGTAGACAAATAGCCTTTTTCCGGGCAATCGGCTCTGTACCAGCCGCGCGTGGTACCGGTGGCACAGCACTCCGAAGCAAATATTCCCTTATCGGGGAATTTTTCGTGAAGTATGTCGTATGTATGAAGATTATAATTTACGCCTATTGCATCGAGTTTGTCGTACACGGTGGCAATTTCAGGGTCGTGGGACACCGCTGTCATTATCCACCTTGTGTTATCTAATTTTCTGACATCCGCAATAAGACTCTTGCAAATTCTTCTTCCCTCTTCAGTAATGTGGTGCGGTTCTTCGTTGCCAACCGGCCAAAACAGCACCGAAGGGCGATTTCTGTCACGTTTAACGAGCATTTCAAGCTGACTTTTTCCATCTTGCGACGACGAAAACCATCTTGTTTCGTCCATAACCGCAAAGCCCAATTCGTCAAGCACGTCCATAGTTTCACTTGAATGAGGATAGTGGCTTGTTCGATAGCCGTTGGCGCCCATTTCTTTCAGCATTTCTATTTTATAACGCTGAACATTTGAAGGAACCGCTTTTCCGGTCAAGCCAAAATCTTGATGTCCACACACTCCATTAATTTTAACATGTTTTCCGTTTAAAAACAAGCCTTTTTCGGGATTTATTTCAAAAGTTCTGAAACCGGTTCTGGTTTTGTATTCATCGCAAAGGGCACCGTTTCGGTAAATTTTGGTAGCAACAGTGTATAAATTCGGGTTTTCAAAATCCCACAATTTGGGATTTTTGATTTTTATGCAATATTTTGCTTTGCCTTTTTCCTTTAACGGTATTTCGGCTATCCATTTTCACTCGCCGACTTTATTGTAGTCACTGTCGAAAAACTCACTCACAGCCTCTACCGTAACGTCTTCATACGTGTCGTTTATAATTTCGGTTTCAACGTTTGTAACCCAAGTGTCGCCCTGTTTTTGCGGCATAGCATAAACGCCCCAAAGGTCTATTGCAACCTGTTCCGTTTTTACAAGGTACACATTTCTGTAAATACCGCCGCCCTGATACCACCAACCTTCGATATCTTGCGAGTTTACGTAAACGGCAACAACATTTTCTTCATCGAATTTAACAAAATCGCTTATGTTTACTTCAAAGGTATTATATCCGCAAAAATTTCTTGCCGCAACGCACCCGTTCACATAGATTACAGCATGGGTTGAAACGCCCTCGAAAAGGAGCGTAATTCGCTTGTTTTTGTCCTCATTTGAAAGTGTAAACTTTTTTCTGTACCAAGCGTTGTTATAGTCAAAAAAGCCGAGAGCATTGTTATTCTCCTTTTTGGGCGCATGAAAAATAACGTAGTCATGAGGAAGTGTTACCTTTTCCCAGCGTTCGGTGCAAATGACCGACGAATTAAAATCCTCACACTCGGCTCGGTATTGCCTTGAAGCCGGGCCGTATATCTTATGCTCGGTTTTTGCCTGCATGTAAACAGGGCCTTTGAATGCCGGTTTTTCTTCAGCGAAGTCTTCTTCATGAAACATCCAATCTTCATTAAACAACAGTGTTTCTCGCACATCAATCACTCCTTTTTAAAATATAACATGCTAATCCATAATATCATTCACCAATTTTTGTATAGGCTCATCGTTTTTAAAAACTCATGTTTACCGTCGAACACTTCAAAACTCAACCATTCGCTCCCGACTTTTTCGCACATTTTTTTTGAGTTTTTCAAACTATGCCACGCCATATTTACAGTCAAATAAATCATCTCTGCTACCTACTGCAATATGCAATTTTCTGGGATAAACCATGCTTGCAACCTCTGTATCATCAAATTTTTTCGAAAAGTCAAACTATGTCCAATCGCCCCAAATCACCATATCCCTTGTATTGAAAAACAAGCATGATATTGCCGATTTTATTCGCGTATCGTTCGCGCTCGAAAACAAGGTGTAAATTTCGCCGGAAGACAATCCCACCATGCCAAATGAAGAAACGTAATCTTGCTTTTCAAAATAGTCGATTATTCGTGTAATTCCGAAAATCTCTATTGCGGCTATGGAACTTCCTACTCTTTTAAGACGAGCATCGATATTTTTCTTGTCGAATTCAACCTCGTAGTTATCTGCCCCAAGCAAGAGCCGGGGAACAAAAACATTTACGCCTTTTTCTCTCACCCTTGAAAGCATATTGTCATAATTTGCCGTATCACCGTAAATTCCGGATAAGTTCGGGCGTTCCGAGGCCGCCGTGCTGAACAATTACCAAAGGCTTTTTTCATTTGAACAGGATTTAAAAAGTAATCCCGTCATATTCAAGCCGTCAAGGACTTCAATTTGAATACGATATATGCAGTATCCGTCCTCTTCGGACAAAAGTTTTGTATCTGCTGTGGGAATTTTGTTCGAACAATGCCCAACCAGAGGCCAACCCAACATCTTTTTCAAATCGTCGCGATATTTCTCGGCATTAAAAAAATATCTTTCGCGTATTCACCCCTTATATTTTCAGCTTCTTTTTTCCTTTTTTGATAATTTTCCTTGTAATTTTTTGTTACGCTTGCTTCTTCTCTGTATTTCATACAATCACTCTCCAAATTTACAGTTTTCGCCATAATATTTCCGTTTCATTCTAACATGAAATACAACGATTTTCAACTCAAAATAAAGTATATATTTGTCAAAAGCGGAAAACATACAAAAAAAAGGAGCGTGAACATGTCATTTTCTTCAAGAACAGACCTTGCAATAGAAGCCGCCGCAATGCTCACCCGCAAACCCGACGAAAAAATCGACGGTGTAAACGTAAAAACATATTCTTTGGACGATGTAACAGTAACCAAAGTTACAATCGAAAGCGAAAGTGGCGCAAATACAATAGGCAAACCCATAGGAACATACGTAACCTTGGAATGTGCCAAGCTTCGAGAAAGAAACGAAAAAGCGCTTTGCAAAACAAAAGAAGTTCTCACAAGCGAGCTTAAAAGCATAGCAAAGCTTTCCGACGACAGCGTAGTGCTTGTTGTAGGACTCGGAAATCGATTTGTAACGCCCGACGCTTTGGGGCCCGACGTGACAGACGGCGTGTACGTTACAAGACATTTATTTTCCGAAATGCCCGACACCGTAGACGAAAATTTAAGAAGCGTTTGCGCAATTTCGCCCGGCGTTCTCGGAATAACCGGCATAGAAACCGTGGAAATCGTTCGAGCTATTACCGAAAAAATCAAACCCGACATTGTGATCGCAATAGATGCCCTCGCCTCGCGGAGCATAAGCCGAATAAGCACCACAATACAAATTGCCGACACAGGAATTACCCCAGGCTCCGGCATAGGCAATCGTCGCCACGGAATAAACGAAGAAAGCCTAGGTGTAAAGGTAATAGCCATAGGCGTGCCCACGGTAGTTGATGCCGCAACGGTTGCAAACGATGCGTTGGAACTCATGCTAAACAGCACAAACAAAGGCGATGAAATATGCAAAGAAACGTCGTTTTTCAACAGCGACCGCAGGTATGCCCTAATTCAGCAAGTTTTATACCCTTATGTAGGGAATTTAATTGTTACCCCGAAAGAAGTTGACACAATCATTGCTGACGTCAGCAAAACCATTGCCGAAAGCATTAATTCGGCATTTGTGAGTAAAAACGGTAATATTTCTCACTAAATGCGAATAGTATTTATTATATCAATACTTGGGAGGAAAAATTAATGAGAAGAACATATTACCGTCGCTCACCCTTTACCACCTACAAAAAGCGCAAAAAATTCAGAGGGATTATAATTACCAAGCCCACACTGATAGCGCTGACATGCGTGATTTCCGCGGTTGTTTTTCTTTTTACGGCGTGGAACATCGCAAAAAGCGCAAATATTAAAAACGCAGAAAAAATCATGAAAACCGGCATGGCTTACGCTGTGCCGTTTTTATCTTATGACGGAAATACAAGCACTTCGAAAATCGACATAACCGGCGCCACCATAGTAACATTGGCATCTCCGATTTTCGGTGAAAGCCAAAATCCGAAAAGCGTGAAAAAACCGCCTGTGGCCCGAAAAGCGCCTAAGGTTACCGTTAAAGAAGTAAATGCCGTTTCCGAAAATTTAAATATTAAAAACGAGTCAAAATATGCCGTAAACACAGCAGAACTTTTAAACACTTCCACAAATTTTAAAATATCCAAAGACAAACCCTCGGTTCTCATAGTACATACCCATGCAAGCGAAAGCTACACGTCAAGCGAAGCATACAGTTATGTGCCCGAGGGCAATTACAGAACTCAAAATACAAAATTCAACATGATACGAGTCGGCGAAGAGCTGGCAAAATCTCTTGAAAAATCGGGAATTAAAGTAATTCACGACAAAACCATAAACGACTACCCATCATACAATTCCTCATATGCCAAAGCCGAAAATGTAATTCGCGCCAACCTCAAAAAATATCCCTCGATTTGCATTGTACTCGATATTCACCGCGATGCCGTGGGCGACGAGCAAAACGGCGTAAAATTCACCTCAACCGTCGAGGGCGAAAAAGCCGCCCAGCCTATGGTAGTATGCGGAACAGACCAAAATCTCGAAAACCCCAATTGGCGAAAAAACCTTTCTTTTGCCCTTAAAATACAACAGTATTTCGAAAGCGAATATCCTTCTTTTATGCGTCCGCTAAACTTAAGGAGCGAACGCTTCAATATGCATCTTACCACCGGCTCACTCCTTATAGAAATCGGCACAAATTCAAGCACTTTGGACGAAGCTCTTGCCTGCGCGAGGTGCCTCGGAAAAGGCATAGGAGAAGTAATATGTCGACATAGTTATTAAAAATGATTTTTAAGCATAAATCCGTTATTGCTTTTTCCATTAATGTGTGTTACAATGTCAATAAGACAAGTGAATTTATTCGACAAATTCATCGTAAAAAAGGTGGCTCAATGAACAAATTCAAAATTTTTCCGCCGCTGATAGTATCGATATTTGTAGCAACACTAAGCGCAAATACGGTTTTTGCAAGTAAAACACCTTTTGATAATATAATTCCCGAAGAAATAGTGGATATAACCGCAAAAAACTCCAAACAACCGCACATGATATGGAACTTGACAGGTGAAGATGCGGACGCAATGATAACTCTTCTCAGCATTGCGAAATTCTCGGAAGAAACGGCTCGGCAATGAGCTGAAAAAACAGAAATACATGTAAATCCCAAAAATCATATTGTGTCAATATCTGTATATGAT
>CAZSIY010000067.1:0-7679 GCA_964606825.1 uncultured Oscillospiraceae bacterium
TTTCATGCCTACGAGAGACACTTTGCGCATTTTAAAAGAAAACATATCCGAAAAAGCAAACGTTGTAAATCTAAAGGGTTCAAACTTTTTGTCGGACGACATTTCTTACCTCGAAGAAAATCTCTATCGCTTTCCCGCAAAAAAAAGAGAGAAAAACTGCACGGACATAAGCGTTTTTTCAGCTCCCAACCCCGGCGCGGAAACGGAAATTGCCGCCGAAAAAATAATTTCTCTTGTGCGCGATGATGGGTACAAATTCGGTGAGATAGGCGTGATTTGCTCGGACATAGCCGCCTACGAACGCCACACGGAAAGAATTTTTTCGCAATATAACATACCATATTTTATCGACGCGAAAAAAGACGTTGTAGGCCACCACATCATAAGTTTTGTGCTCTCGATTACCGAAGTTTACACAAGCGACTATAATTTTGACAGCATATTTAACTATCTAAAAGCCGCATTTGACGGCAAAACCCCCGAGACACTATGCATACTCGGAGAATTTATCGAAAAAACGAAGCTACGCAGGAAAACCTGGCTAAACAACGTGAAGTGGAACTCACTTTGCGAAGCATACTTTGCTGACGACGAAAATTCAAAAAACGCGGTTGGTGAAATCAGAGAAAAATACATTCTCCCCCTTGCCTCCATGCATGAAAAAATCAAAGGAAGACACCCTGTAAAAGACAACATCCGCGCCCTCTACGAGCTCCTTGTAACCTTAAATCTTCCGAAAACGGTTGAAAACTACATTGAACGCTTCAAATCCGAGGGCGACCTGCGCCTTTCCAAGGAATATGAGCAAATTTGGGATATAATAATCACTGTTTTTGACGAAATGGCAGAAACTTGCGGCAATACCTTCACCTCACCTGCCGATTTTAATGATATGCTGAAATGTTCATTTTCTCAAAATCAAATAGGCTACATTCCCTCCACGGTAGACCGCGTTTTGGTTGGAAACACGGAACGAACCCGCGCCGACGGCATTAAAGCGCTCTTTGTGTTGGGTGTAAACGAGGGCGTGTTCCCTGTTTCTCCTAAAAGTGACGGAGTTCTGAGCGACAGCGACAAAATCGCGCTCGAAGAAAGCGGCGTAAAATTTTCCACCACGTCTGAAATTGCGGCGTATTACTCTCAATTTTCGGTATATACGGCGCTTACTCTGCCATCAAAAAAGCTTTTTATATCCTATTCAAAGGCCGGAAACGACTTTAAAACCTTAAGAAAATCCTACACCGTTACGAGAATTTTAAGCATTTTGAATATTCGCGAAATAAGCTCGGGCGAAATTTGGGAAAACACTGAAAACTACCTTTCTTCAAAGTACGCATGCGCCGAAAAACTTTGCGACGAAGCGGCACGCTACTGCCGACACGAAGATGTAAACCCGCTTTGGAGAAGCGTTTACGACTATTTTGAAAGAAACGGCGACTTTGTTTCGAAAATGAACCGCTATGCTATTTCCGACAACATTGCCCACCGTTTGAACCCCGAGCATTTAAAAAGGCTTATAGGTATAATAAACCACACGTCGGTTTCGAAAATTCAGCGCTACACGGCAT
Source organism: uncultured Oscillospiraceae bacterium (assembly GCA_964606825.1). Taxonomy (GTDB): domain Bacteria; phylum Bacillota; class Clostridia; order UMGS1810; family UMGS1810; genus CAKSIN01. The sequence continues at coordinate 1,569 of CAZSIY010000067.1, forward strand.
GCCGATACGCATATTTTATAGACTATATTTTGGGCATTAAGCCGCCAAAAGAGGAAACCATAGACAGAATAGACATAGGAAACATCACCCACTACATACTCGAAAAAATTTTAAAAGACATAAGCGGTGAGGGCACGCCGTTTTCAAAAGTTGACGATACCGCGATTGAGGCAAAAATAGCAACCATGCTGGATAATTTTGCCGAGGAAAGCGCAAGGCAAACCGACGAATTTTCAAAGCGCGACCAATACATCATAAAAAGACTCAAAAACTCGATTTTTCTGTGCTACAAAGCAATTAAAAAGCACATTTGCGAGTCGAAATTCGAACCTTTGGGATATGAAATGGAATTTGGCGAAAATTCTGACTTGGGATATATTCAAATAGAAACCGAGGACGGCAAAAAGATAAATCTCACGGGAAAAATAGACCGCGCCGACGCTTACAAAACAAAAGACGGCATCTATATCCGCGTGACAGACTACAAAACGGGTTCAAAATCCTTTAAGTTGGATGACGTTTTCTACGGGCTCGACGTTCAGCTGATTGTGTATTTAAACGCACTTGTGGAGTCAAATCCCGAATACAAGCACGCCGGGGCACTTTATTTTTTGATAGACGACCCCATAGTAAAATCAACCGGAGCCCTTTCGGACGAAAACATAGATAAAGAACTCGAAAAATCGCTCAAACTTAGTGGAATGATTGTAAAAAACGACACTATTTGTGACGGATTTGACCCAAAAACCGCAAAAATAAGAAACAAATTCGAACCCGAAAAATTTGAGCTTATGAGCGCTTATCTAAAAAAATCTCTGAGCAAAATTTGCACTGACATGACAAACGGCGACATAAGCATAAACCCGTACAGAAAGGGAAGTTTCAGTCCTTGCACCTACTGCAAATACGGCTCTGTTTGCCGATTTGACGAAACGGACGAAAACAATTCTTACAATTATCTCGAAAACATATCTAAAGCCGACGAAATATGGAAGAAAATGGAGGAGAGCATAAATGTGGACACAAAACCAACAAGCGGCGATTGATGTCAAAGTAGCGGACAACCTGGTTTCCGCGGCGGCAGGCTCGGGAAAAACCGCGGTAATGGTTGAAAGAATCGTAAAACGCGTTGTAAGCGGCGAGGTAAACATAGATCGCCTGCTTATAGTAACCTACACAAATGCCGCGGCATCGGAGCTTAAAAGCCGATTGATGCAAGATATAATGAAAAAACTCGACGAAAGCGAAAACACCGAAAATCTAAACAAACAGCTCCTTCTCATAAACAACGCCTCAATCTGCACAATTCACAGTTTTTGCCTGGAAATGCTGAGAAACAATTTTCACAAAGTGGGCCTTGAACCGGGATTTAAAATTGCCGACACAGGCGAAAACGAGCTTGACAAGCGTGATATACTTAATAAAATTTTCGACGAATACTACGAGAACGGCGACGAAAATTTTACCGACCTTGTAGACTGCTACACCTCAAAAAACGACAAAAACCTTATGGACACCGTACTTTCGATGTACGAATTTTCAATGAGCACGCCCCAAGGCGCACATTTTATAAAATCTTGCGCAGACAACTTTGAAAGCGACAAAACGTGGGAAAAACTGCTCCTTGACTCCGCGCAAAAAAAAGCCGCAAGCGCCGTAAAAATGTACGAAGAGGCAATCGACATCTGCACTTTTTCAAAAAAACTCGAAAAAAATAAAAACCAACTTTTTGACGAAAAATATATGTTTGAAGCGCTTTGCGCCGCAAAAAATTGGAACAGCGCATATAGGTGTTTAAACGCCATGAATTTCGAAACATTTCGACTTCCTAAAACCGTCTTATCTGAAGAAGAGGGGGCAAGAGTTAAATATCTTCGCTCAAAGGCGAAAGAAATAAGCAAAAATATAGCCGCAAACTTAATTACCGACAATTTGGAAAACGTTGAAAAGGGCATGGCAAAAGCCGACGTGCACGCAAAGAAATTTTCGGAAATAATTATAAAATTTCACGAGAAATTCACCGAGCGCAAAAGAAGCAAAAACACGGTGGATTTCAGCGACCTTGAGCACCTTGTGCTAAAACTTTTGAAAAATCCGGACGGTACGCCGTCGCAAACGGCAAAGACGCTTAGTGAAAAATACGAAGAGATATACGTAGACGAATACCAAGACTGCAACAGCGTTCAAGAAGAGATATTCTCTCTTGTTTCAAGAAAAAGAGAAGGAAATCCCAACATGTTTATGGTTGGCGACATGAAACAGAGTATCTACCGTTTCAGAGGCTCCGAGCCTGCACTTTTCAAGCAAAAATCTCAAACCTATCCCGACTACGGAACGGGCGATGAGCACTACAACAAAATATTGCTGAACATGAATTTCAGAAGCCGCAAAAGCGTTTTGGACGGCGTAAACTCAGTTTTTCGCCAAATTATGAGCCCCGATGCCGGCGAGCTTGAATACAGCGAGGAAGAATACCTCTACTACAACGAAAATTCGGACTACGAAGACGTAAACGAAGACCTAAAAAAAACCGACATTGTAATAATCGACGAAAAAAGCAACGAAAGCGAAGAAAACGAAACATTTTCCGAAGAGATAAAGGGCATAGAAGCCGAGGCAATTTACACCGCAAACCGCATTAACGAGATAGTTTCAGGCAACTACACCGTGTACGACAAAGAAAAAAAGGAGCACCGCAAAGCAAAATATTCCGACATTGTAATACTTTTGCGAAGCGTAAAAGGATATGCCCAAGTATTTACCGACATTCTCACAACCGCCCAAATCCCCGTATACTGCGACGTTGGCGGCGGCTACTACGATACGCCTGAGATATCGTTTCTAATTAATTTTTTGGAAATCACCGACAACCCTTTAAACGACATTTCCCTGCTTTCGGTAATGCGCCACCCCGTGTTCGGATTTTCCGACGACGATTTCGTATTAATTCGCACATCCGACAAAAAGGGAAAATTCTGGCATGCCTTGCAAACCTACATTGAGCAAAACGACGACGAGCTTGCAAACAAGGCAGAGAGTTTTTCCAAAGAGCTTTTGTATTTTTACGACCGCTCAAAGTTTTTGCCAACAGATAAGCTTATATGGGAAATCACGCAAAGAACAAACTACATGGCATATCTTTCGTTTCTTCCCAATTCGGAGCTTAAAAAGGCAAATGTGCGCGCACTTTTCAGCCGTGCAAACGATTTTGAAAAAACGGATTATAAGGGCGTTTTCAACTTTATAAAATACATAAATTCCCTTAAGAAAAACAATTCCGACACTGACGCGGCAAAAACTCTCGGCGGAGATGAAAACCTTGTGAGAATTATGAGTATTCACAAAAGCAAGGGCTTGGAATTCCCCATTGTTTTTCTGGCGAGAAGCTCAAAAAAATTCAATTTGAGAGATGCCTCAGACAAAATTCTCTTACACAAAGAATACGGCATGGGCCTTAACTTTACAGACTACAAAAAGCGAATTTCCTACCCTCTTCCAAACAAAAACCTCATAAAAGAAAAACTTTTAAATGAGGCCGTTTCCGAGGAAATGCGAGTTTTATACGTTGCCCTTACCCGCGCAAGAGAAAAGCTCATAGTAACGGGAAGCCTTAAAAACAGTGAAAAAACTCTAAACGATTTGGCAACAGCTCTTCAAACCGAGGGCAAAAAAATATCTCCCGAAATTTCTCTTGGGGCAAAGTCTTATCTTGAATGGATGCTCATGGCGGTTATGCGAAACGACAGCTCACCGTTTACAAAAAGGTATATTTTCGATACGAAAATAACCGACGATGCAAAATATAATGTTGAAATAATATCAAAAGACAGCCTCATTCTCGAAATCGACGAGGGAAGCGACAAGCGCGATTTTCTAACCCTTGAAGCAAAAGAAGAAAACTATTCTGAAGTTGAAGAAAAGCTGAGCTGGCACTACCCCGAAAGCGCCCTCGGCGCAATTGCGGCAAATATGTCGGTAACGGAGCTTAAAAGAATGGCAAACGCAAACAACGACTCTGCCACGCCTTTTGAGCAGTACCGCGTAGGAAGTCCTAAATTCATAAGCACAACAAACTCCCCGACAGGCGCGGAAAAAGGCATATTTACCCACACTGTAATGGAAAAAATTAAATTTTCGGAAATAAAAAGCCTCGCCGATGTTGACACACTTGTGGCGGAGCTTTGCCAAAAAGGATTTTTCACCGAAAATCAGGCAAAGTACATAAACACAAAAAATATTTACCGCCTGTTTGAAACCGACCTTGGCAAGCGCATGGCAAAATACGAGAGCACCATGCGCCGCGAATACGGATTTAAATATTTGATATCGGCAAACGAAATTGACCCCAACGCTCCCGAAAGCGAAAAAATCGTGGTTCAGGGAATGGCAGACGCGTTTTTCGAAAACGAAAACGGCGAAATAGTGCTTGTGGACTACAAAACCGACAAGGTAAGAAACGGAACCGAGGAAATAGCAAAACGCTACGCGCCCCAGATAGAATTTTACAAAAGCGCCATAGAAAAATGTGCCGGCAAAAAAGTGAGTGAAAAATATCTGTTTTTGCTGGACAGCGGCGACGTTGTGAAAATAGATTAGCGCATTTTAAAAAGCGTGAGCGCTCCGTAAATGCATGAAAAAAGCAAAATTTCGGCACTTAGACTCCCGCTTTTTAAAAACTCGCCCGCTTTAAAGGACACAAATGCCGCAAATGTAGGAAAAACCACGCATTTTAAAAAATTTATTTTAAGATGCGAAACCCTCGCAAGCTTACCGAGGCTTAATGCCAAATTAAAAATTTCGCTCACATACAAAAGCACAATGTATGCCAAAATTCCGTGTTTCGGCAAAAAAAGCCAAACCGCGGCAATTCTTAAAGCGGAGTCGGCAATATTGAATTTCAAATTGCTCATTTGAAGATTCAAACCTTTGAGCATGCTGTCCACCACAGTGTCAAGATACATAGGCACGGCAAGAAAGGCGAGCATTCCGAGATAAATTCCCGCGCTCTCGTTTTTATACATGGCAAAGGCAAGCCTTTTGTGATATTTAAAAAACACGGCCGTTGCCGCAATTGCAAACACAAGCGTGTATTCAACTGCAAGCGACGAAACGCGGCGAATTCCGTTTTTTCTCGAATTGGCATTTAGCTCCGACATTTCGGGCACGAGCATTGAGGAAAAAGACTGTATGAAAACCGTTGGGAAAAGTAAAATTTGCATTGCCATTGCGCGAATAACGCCGTAGCTTTCAAGCGGGTCTTTTATGCCCGCCTCGGCGAGTTTCAAAGGAATTGTAACGTTTTCCAGCGCCACAAGACCCGACCTTAGGTAGGAGCCGAGAGCCACGGGAACACAAATTTCCAAAACCGAGCGAAATTTTACTTTTTTCCCTTTAAAAACGCTTTTTTCGGAAGATATTGTGTAGAAAATCAAATCCGCAAAAAGGGCAACAAACTGCGACCCGGTGCACGATATCGCCATGCACAAAAAGGCATAAGGAGTGCCAGCATACTTTTTTAAAAGAAAAACAGTTATAAAAACAGAAGAAAACTCTTCAGCTATCTGACTTACTGTAATAAACACGGTTTTTCGCCTTGAAATCATGCACCCGCGGATTACGGCGGAAATTCCCACAGCGGGTAGTGACGGCGCAAGAATAAAAAACGCATCTTTGCAATTTTCGCCGCAAATATCGGCAAATTTTTCACTTCCGAAAAAAAGCACCGCTGCCGCCGCAAAAGACGGCACAAGTGCGACCGATGCGCACTTTTTTACAATGTCCGAAGCGTTTGTGCCGCCTCTTACCGCATTTTCGGAAACAAGCCTCGTTGCGGCAAGACCCGTGCCCGAAACCGCCACCGTAACCCCAAAAGAATACACTGCAAATATCACTTGGCAAAGGCCCATAACTTCGGCACCCGCCTTTGAAGATATGTATATGTTTGAAATCATGCCTGCAAGGCGTATAACAAGCATAGAGCCGGTCATAACGAATACATTTATAATGAAAGCTGTCTTTTTCATTTCATCACCTTGTATCAAAATATGCAATTTACAAAATAAATATTTACATTTTATAATTTGTATGATATATTTAAATGTATGTTTACAC
>CAZSIY010000068.1:0-7612 GCA_964606825.1 uncultured Oscillospiraceae bacterium
AAAGCGTTATAAAATCGGGCAGTGTAATAGGCCCCTCAACCACCGTGGAAAACAGCGAAATAGGTGAAAATACGCTTGTTGAAAACTCCGTGGTGATAGACAGCAAGGTGGCAAAAAATTCGTCGGTGGGCCCATTTGCCTATATAAGACCGGGCTCTGTTGTGGGTTCAAACGTTAAAATCGGTGACTTTGTGGAGATTAAAAATTCTGTAATCGGCAACGACACCAAGGTTTCCCACCTTACTTACGTTGGCGACAGCGACGTGGGCGAGGGCGTAAACTTCGGTTGCGGAACCGTTACCGTAAATTACGACGGCGAAAACAAACACAGAACTACAATAGGCGACAATGCCTTTATAGGTTGCAACACAAACCTCGTGGCACCGGTGAAAATCGAGAATAACGTCTTTATCGCGGCAGGCTCCACAATAACCGACGACGTGGAAAAATATTCCCTCGCCATAGCGCGTGCGCGCCAAGTGGAGAAAAAAGGCTGGGCAAAAGGCGCCGGTTGGAACAAAAAGAACGAAAAATAGGAGAGCGACTCATGTATCTTATAGCAGGTTTGGGAAATCCCGAAAAAAAATACGAGGCCACAAGGCACAACATAGGCTTTGAAACCATAGACCTTCTTGCTCACAAAGAGGGCATACACCTTACAAAATTAAAGCACAAAGCCGTTTTCGGTGACGGCACGATTTGCGGCGAAAAAGTAATAGTGGCAAAGCCGCAAACATATATGAATTTAAGCGGCGAAAGCATACGCGACATTGTGAATTTTTATAAAATTCCCGTGGAAAATGTGATAATTGTGTGTGACGACATAAATTTGGAAACAGGAAGAATTAGAATACGCCCCAAGGGAAGCGACGGCGGCCACAACGGTTTAAAATCTATAATATATCAGCTTTCAAATGACGGATTTGTACGCATACGCATGGGCGTGGGCGCTCCCAAAGGCGAAAAATACAACCTCGCCGACTACGTTCTGGGCAAATTTTCCAAAGAGGAAATCGAAGTGCTCATTCCCGTGGCGGAAAATGTTGTAAAAGCTGTGGAAACCATAATTTCTTCGGGCGTTTCCGCGGCAATGAATAAATTTAACGGAAAGTGAGAGTGCCTATGAACACTTTCTCATATCTTTTAGACGGCATGGACGAATTCGATGCCGTTTGCGAACATGTAAAAAGTAAAAAAGGCTTAAAGCACATTGTGGGCGCAAGCGGCAGCCAGGTGAGCCACCTTGTGTACGCTCTCGGCTCTCACACCGGGGAAAAATGCCTTGTGGTGGAGCCCGATGAGGCAAAAGCGCTGAAAACGGCAAAAGACTTGTCTTTTCTTTTCGGCGACGACATTTTGTATTTCCCACCGAGGGATTTGATTTTTTATGATGTGGACGTGACTAACAGAAAAGGCGAGCTCAGGCGCTTAGAGGCGCTTAGCAAAATCGGCGGCAGTAAGTACATTGTAACCACAATTGCCGCGCTTTTAATCTACACCGTGCCCAAAGACATATTCGAAAACAACATCATCACCCTTAAAACGGGCGAGGAGTTTGATTTTAACAAGCTCTCCGATGCCCTTGTGTATTTGGGTTATACGCGTGTTTCCGCGGTTGAGGCAAAGGGGCAGTTTTCTTTGAGAGGTTCTATCGCCGACGTTTTTCCGCCGTCGTCAAACGTGCCTTTCAGAGTGGAATTTTGGGGCGACGAGGTAGACTCCGTGAGGTGTTTCAACCCCGAAACCCAGCTTTCGGAAAGAACTTGCGACGAGGCGGTAATTTGCCCGGCAAGAGAGCTTATATACACGCGCGAAAAAGCACAAAATCTCGCAGACGAAATTCGCAAAATGAAAAACGAAAACCTCTTACGCGATGCCGAAAAGCTTATCCAAAGCAGATATTTTGCCTCAAACGACAAATATATGACATTTATCTATGACGGCGTGCCCACGCTTTTTGATTATATGGGGAAAAATGACGCGGTGTTTCTTTGCGAGCCCAAAGAGCTTGAGGCAAAGGCAAAGGTGTTTTGCGAAGAGAGCGCAGAGCAAATGTTTTCACTTGCGGAAAAAGGCCTTTTCCCGAGGAACGGAGAAAAAAATTGCTTTTTGGAATATTCCGCGGCGGTTTTAAACTTTGAGAGCCGAGCGGCGGTGTCTTTCAGCTCGCTTTCCCACAATGTGCCGCAAATGAAGCCTAACGAGATAATTTCCCTCGTTTCCAAAACATTAAAAGCATACAACTTAGACCTTGAATATCTCATAGACGACCTCAGCTATTGGAAGAGCTCGGGTTACAGAGTTGTTGCCGCAATGAGCAGTGACACAAAGATAAAAAATCTCATCGACGCGCTTACCGATAAGGGCGTTGCCGTGTCGCGCTCAAATGACGGCGAAAGAGTGCCTGAATTCGGCGAAATTTGCGTTGTAAAGGGCAGTTTGGACAGAGGGTTTGAATATCCCGCTATAAAGACGGTTGTTGTAACAGACGGCGAAAAAACGGCAAATAAAAGGCATAAGCACAAAAACGTTTCTTCAAAAGATGCCATAAAGAGCTTTGACGAAATTGCAATAGGCGACTACGTGGTTCACCGCACCCACGGAATAGGCCAGTACGTGGGCATAAGCCAGCTAAACATTCAGGGCGCCATTCGAGATTATATAAAACTTCGCTATCAGGGTACCGATAACTTGTACGTGCCCGTAAATCAGCTCGATTTGCTGTATAAATATTCCGACTCCGATTTGGAGAAAAACGTAAAATTAAATTCCCTCGGCGGCCAGCAGTGGTCACGCACGGTGGCAAAGGTTAAGGCAAGCGTTGCCGCCCTTGCCGAGGATATGATAAAACTCTATGCCGCAAGAAGCAAGGCAAAAGGGCATGTTTTCCCAAAAGATACCGAGTGGCAAAAGCAGTTTGAAAACGATTTTCTCTACGAGGAAACCGACGAACAGTTACGCTGCATAGAGGAGGTAAAAAGCGACATGGAGCAGGGCAAATGTATGGATAGGCTCCTTTGCGGAGACGTTGGCTACGGTAAAACCGAAGTTGCTCTTCGCGCGGCGTTTAAGTGCGTAATGGACGGCCTTCAAGTGGCGTATCTTGTGCCCACAACGCTCCTTGCAAGCCAGCATTTCGAAACTTTTCGTGCGCGCATGAAAGACTATTGCATAAACGTTGAAATGCTCAGCCGTTTCAGAAACAAAAAAGAACAGCAGGCAATTATAGAAAAGCTCAAAAAAGGCGAGGTGGACGTTATAATAGGAACGCATCGCTTGCTTCAAAAAGACATTGAGTTTAAGTCGCTCGGACTTCTTATAATAGACGAAGAACAGCGCTTCGGCGTGGGGCATAAAGAAAAGCTCAAAGAGATTAAAAACAACGTAGATGTGCTTACATTAAGTGCAACGCCCATTCCTCGAACGCTCAACATGGCAATGATAGGCATACGCGACCTAAGCGTAATTACAAATCCACCGAAAAACCGCTACCCAGTGCAAACTTTTGTTATGGAGTACAATCGCGTTGCCGTGAGAAACGCCATAGAGCGCGAAATTGCAAGGGGCGGGCAGGTGTTCTACCTTTACAACCGCGTGGAAAGCATAGAGCGTGCGGCAAAGGAAATTCAAACAATGGTGCCCGATGCGCGCGTTGCGGCGGCTCACGGAAAAATGAGCGAAACCCAGCTTGAAAGGATAATGGGCGACATGCTTGAGGGCGAAATCGACGTGCTCGTTTGCACAACGATTATAGAAACAGGCCTTGACATTCCCAATGCAAATACGATTATTATAGAAAATGCCGACACCCTGGGTCTTTCCCAGCTCTATCAGCTAAAGGGAAGAGTAGGGCGTTCAAACCGCATGGCGTATGCGTATTTCACATACAGAGAGGGCAAAATTTTAGACTCCGTTGCCCAAAAAAGGCTTGGGGCAATAAGAGAGTTTACGGAGTTCGGCGCAGGCTTTAAAATCGCAATGCGCGATCTTGAAATACGTGGCGCGGGAAACCTTCTCGGCAAAGAACAGCACGGCAACATGAACCTTGTGGGTTACGACATGTACTGCCTTCTTTTGGAACAGGCGGTAAAAGAGCTGAAAGGCGACACCGAACCCGAAAAGCCGAAAACAAGCATAGACATAAAGGTGGACGCGTATATTCCCGAAAGTCTCATAGATGATGAGATACTTCGGGTGGAAATGTATCGTAAAATTGCGTCGATTGAAGACGAAGAGGATAAGAGCGAGGTTGCCGAAGAATTTATAGACCGCTACGGCGACGTGCCGAAAAGTGTGGAAAATCTTATGGAAACGGCTATTATAAAGTCGCTTGCTTCGGAGCTTTATATATCGGATATAATGCAAAAAGGCGACCAGGTGGTATTTACCGTCGACAGGGTGATAAGCGTAAAATCCATAGTGGACATTATGGACGGATATAAAAACAAAATGATGTTCTCGTCGGGCGAGCCGTCGTATTTGAGCTATAAATATGACGAAAATGTGCTCGGCAATATTAAAATTATATTACAAAGACTTAAAAACACAATACATGAAGAGCAGTAGTAGTTTATAATGGTTGTGTATAATTTTATGATAGCGATTACAGGAGGAAGCCATGAGAAAATTTTTAAAAATCACAGCTCTTGTCTGCGCGCTCTCACTTTTTGCCGGTTGCGGCATGGTGGGCGAGTCCGACAAGGCGGCTAAAAAGAAAAGCGAAGAAAACGCTGTTGTTACCGTAAACGGCACGCCCATTTCCAAGGAGAGATTTAATTATTATTTTTACAGCGAGCAGGACGATATCTTGCAAAATGCGGGCATAACCACCGCTGCGGATATCCCCGAGGATTTTTGGGAGCAAGAGGTAGACGGCAAGACAAATCTTGAAACCGCAAAGGAAAAAGCTCTTGAAAAGCTCGTAAACGATGTGCTTTTGTATCAAGAGGCGGTAAAGGAAAAAGTAGAACTCACATCCGATGAAAAAAGCACAATCACAAGCCAGATGGGCCAAATCAAGCAAGACCAAAATACCACATATCAGCTTGAACAGGTGGGTATAACCGTAGATGAATACGAAAAGCTTCTCAAAGAGTCTTTCCATATTCAAAAGCTCACCGAAAAGTATATAGAAAGCGGCAAGGTTGAGGTAGACGAGAGAGCGGCTCTTGATGAAATCAAAAAAGATTACGTTAAAGCTCAGCACGTGCTTATCTTAACTCAATCCCAGAGCGGAAGCGCTTTGAGCGATGAGGAAAAAGCTCAAAAACTTGCCACCGCAAAAGATGTTTTGGCAAAGGCAAAAGGCGGCGCCGAGTTTGAAGAATTGGTAAAAGAGTATGGCGAGGACCCCGGAATGGAGCAAAATCCCGACGGATACGTGTTTACCACAGGTCAAATGGTACAGGAATTTGAAGATGCGACTTTCGCTTTGGCGGAAAACCAAATAAGCGATATCGTTGAAACAAGCTACGGATATCATATTATAAAAAGAGTGCCTTTCGATATGCAGGGCTCCCAGGAAAGCCAGCTTATGAAGTCGACAGAGTATAGTCAGGCGGTTCCTCAAATGACCGATATTGCCGAAAAACTTAAATCTAAGGCGAAAATTGAGAAAAACGAGAAAAATTATAAGGATTTGAAAGCTACAATAGTGAGCAGTAAGTAGTTTTTTTTGAGGGGCACCTTAAAAGGTGCGGAAATGTTTTTTATGAGGACTGTACAGCAAGAGCAGTCCTCATTCGCTCATTTTCGGCACCACAAGGAAAACTTTGGCAATACTATAAAGCCGCGCTTATATCAGGCTCCCTTGCCTAAAGTTAGCTGACTGAGAGATTTCACATCTTACTCATTCAGATATTTTTACCAATGAGGGGTGAACTTTTGGTGTCGAATGAGGGGATAATCTCTACAAAAATTCTATCTTAAAAACCCGCAGTCATCACCAACTGCGGGTTTCTAAATTTTCTCAGCTTTATCAAATTTTAAAACTCATAAAACGCCTTATAAGCCTTATAAGCGTTAAAAATATCCGCTTTTCCCGCGATTTCAAACGGAGCGTGCATAGAGAGCAGGGGCACGCCGATATCTATTGTATCAACGTTTAAATTCGCGATATACTGCGCAACCGTTCCGCCGCCGCCCTGGTCTACTTTTCCGAGTTCGCATATTTGCCAAACAACGTCGTTATCGTTTAAAATCTTTCTTACAAGGCCCACGTATTCGGCATTTGCATCGGAAGTGGAGGACTTGCCCCTTGCGCCCGTATATTTGCAAATCGCCACGCCCTCGCCTATGTTTGCGCAGTTCATAGGCTCGTTTACAGACTTATAGTTGGGGTCGCAAGCCGCGGTAACGTCGGAAGAGAGGCACATTGAGTTTGTAAGGAGCTCTCTTAAATAAAGGTCGTTGTAGCTTCCTTTTGCCAAAGAAATTACCTTTGCGAGGAAATTTTCGAAAAATCTTGACTGCATTCCGGTGTTGCCCATGGAGCCTATTTCCTCTTTGTCTGCCAAGAAGCAAACCGAGGTTCTCTTAGGCGACGGGCAATCGAGCACGGCTCTTAGCGCGGTGTATCCGCAAACCCTGTCGTCCTGGCCGTAGGAGCCTACGAGGGAGCGGTCAAGACCTACGGTTGCCGCTTTGAAATTCGGTACGATTTCAAGCTCAGCACTTATAAAATCTTCTTCATCAATTGCATATTTTTCTTTTAAAATGTCTAAAATTGTCTGCTTGTATTTGTCTTTTTCGCAATCCGAGGGAATGGAGCCTATGAGCAGGTTTAAATCTTCACCGGTAAAGGCTTCCGACATTTTTTTGCTCATTTGGTCTTGCGCGAGATGCGGCAAAAGGTCGGTAACGGTAAACACGGGGTCGCCCTTGTTTTCGCCGATGTTTACCTCAACTTTTGAGCCGTCTTTTCTTATCACAACGCCTATGAGCGAAAGGGGAATTGCCGTCCATTGATACTTTTTAATGCCGCCGTAGTAGTGGGTTTTAAAAAGTGTGAGGTTGCTGTCTTCATAGAGGGGAACAGGCTTTAAGTCAAGCCTGGGGCTGTCTATGTGGGCGGCAACGATAGAGGTGCCTTTTAAAACGTCCTCACTTCCGATAACCGCAAGCACGATGTTTTTGCCGCGGTTTACGCTGTACACCTTGTCGCCTGCCTTTAAAGACGAATAGCTTTCAATGGGCTTAAATCCCGCGTTTGTCGCCTCTTTTTCTGCAGTCATAACGCAGAGCCTTTCGGTTTTTGAGTTGTTTAAAAAATTTATATACTCATCGCAAAATTCCATTATTTCATCTTTCGACCGGTTTTTCAGCCATGCATTTGTTTTTTCCATGTAATCATCTCCTAAACTGTATTTTATTACAAAACAGATAAAATTACAAGTGGAAAAAGAAAATTTGTTGAAATATTTCAGTAACACAACGATTTCGTCTCGACAAAATCAAAAACTAAAAAATTCAACCAACAAAAATCAAAGTGAAAACTCAAGTTTTATGCGCCTTTCGGCAAATATAATTTTCATCGCACAGCCAACAAAAGACCAACAAAAAGCCACAACTAAATAAAGAAAATAAAGATAATATAGAAATAAAGATAAAAATA
>CAZSIY010000069.1:0-7595 GCA_964606825.1 uncultured Oscillospiraceae bacterium
ATAGATGAGGCTGTAAACCTTTTTTTCTTCGGAAAAGCGCACTTCCATTTTCGTGGGGTGCACATTTACGTCCACAAGGCGGGGGTCTATTTCCACCTTCAGCACGCAAACGGGGAAACGCCCCGTCATAACGGTGTTTGTATAGGCTTCGCCCACGGCGCCGTTCATTAATCGGCTGGCGATATTTCGCGAATTTACAAAGAAAATCTGATGTCTTCTGTCTTTTCTGGCGAGGCGCGAATTTCCTATATATCCGCTTACTTTCATGGCTTCGTCGCTATACGAAACCTCGGTCATATTATTTACGTAATCCTTGCCGAAAACGGTGTAAATTGCAGAGATTAGTTTGCCGTCGCCGCTTGAAGAGAGCACATTTCTTCCGTTATTTATATACGTTACGGCAATCTCGGGGTGGCTTAGCACAAGTTTTGTGACAACGTCGGTTATGTATCCGGTTTCGGTGGAGTCGCTTTTTAAAAATTTCATTCTTGCGGGGGTATTGAAAAACAAATTTCTCACAATCATTGTGGTACCGTCGGCACAGCCGGCCTCTTCGTTTTCAAGCACTGTTCCGCCCTCGGAAACCACGCATCTACCCAAAGTTTGCTCTTTTGTTTTGGTAAAAATTTCCATGCGCGACACAGCGGCGATACTTGCAAGAGCCTCACCTCTGAAGCCCAAGGTATTTATGCTGTCGAGGTCCGATGCGGAGTGGATTTTACTGGTGGCATGCCTTAAAAGAGCGGTTTCTATCTCGTTTTCGGCGATACCTGAGCCGTTATCCGTTACGCGGATATAGGCAATACCGCCTTTTTTTATCTCTATTGTGATAGACGTTGCGCCCGCGTCCACGCAGTTTTCCGCAAGTTCTTTTACCACGGAGGCGGGTCTTTCCACAACCTCGCCCGCGGCAATCATATTTGATATTTCGGAAGGCAAAACATTAATTTTCACTGCCTTCACCAACCTTTTTTTGCAATTTATAGAGCTCGTTGAGAGCCTCAATGGGCGTTAAAGTGGTAACGTCCATTGAAAGGATATAATCTTTAAGGACGGCGAAATTGCTGTCTTTTTCGCGGTTTTCGGCAATTTTCACCTCTATATCTTCTCCGGTGGGGGCGCTTTTTCCGCTTTCAACCGACGTCAAAACCTCTTTTGCGCGCTTAACCACTTCGTCGGGAACTCCCGCAAGGTGGGCAACTTCTATACCGAAGCTGTCGTCGGTGCCGCCGGAAACTATTTTTCTCAAAAATGTTATATCGTCGCCGCGGCGCTTTACGGCAATAGAAAAGTTTTTAACGCCCTCAACCTTACCCTCAAGCACGGTAAGTTCGTGGTAATGGGTAGCGAAAAGCGACTTTGCGCCTATGTTTTTGCAAATGTACTCAACCACTGCCCAGGCGATTGAAAGGCCGTCGAAAGTACTTGTGCCGCGGCCGATTTCATCTAAAATCAAAAGACTTTTTGGGGTGGCATTTTTCAAGATATTGGCAACCTCGTTCATTTCTACCATAAACGTACTTTGTCCCGACGCCAAGTCGTCGGAGGCGCCGATACGAGTGAAAATTCTGTCGGTAATGCCGATTTTGCTCCTTTTTGCGGGAACGAAAGAGCCTATTTGAGCCATGAGCACGATAAGCGCTGTTTGGCGCATATAGGTGGATTTTCCCGCCATGTTGGGGCCTGTGATTATAGAAAAGCGGCTGTCTGTGGTGTTTAAATATGTATCATTGGGCACAAATAGCGAGTCGGTAAGTGCGTTTTCCACGATGGGGTGGCGGCCGCCTTCGATTTTTATTTCATCTCCGTCGTCAACCTCGGGGCGGGTATAGCCGCCGGACACGGCAACTTCGCCCAAAGAGCAGAGCACGTCCAAATTGCTTACGGCTTCGGCTGTTTTTTGCAGACGAACGGAATTTTTGTTTATCTCGGAGCGAACGTACATAAAATCTTCGTATTCGAGGTTATTTATACGCTCTTTTGCGCCGAGAACGGTGTTTTCAAGGTCTTTTAGCTCCTGGGTGATATAACGTTCGCTGTTTGCAAGGGTTTGCTTTCTCACGTAATGCGCGGGAACATTGCCCGACTGGAGCTTTGTAACTTCGATATAGTACCCGAAAACTTTATTGTAAGATATTTTAAGGTTTTTAATACCGGTTTTTGCTTTTTCTTCGGCTTCCATTTGCGCCATAACTTTTGCGCCGTTGCCCACTATATCTTTGAGGCGGTCAAGCTCTTTATCAAAGCCCGATTTTATCATTCCGCCCTCGCGAACGGTGAGGGGGGCGTTTTCATCTATTGCGGTATCCAGTAGGGAGCACATGTCTTTCAGTGCGTCCAACTCTTCGTTTAGGGTGCTTATGAGCACGCTTTCGCACGAATTCACCGCGGATTTTAACGCGGGAAGCGCTTCAAGGCTTTGCTTCAAAGAAAGCAAGTCGCGCGCGTTGCAAGTGCCGTACACGATTTTACTTATTATGCGCTCTATGTCGTTAATTTGCTTTAAGCTCTCTTGAACGTCGGCGCGCATGGGAGCTTTTCTGTAAAACTCTTCCACGGCATCGAGCCTTAAATTAATTGAGCTCACGGAAACAAGGGGGCGGTCTATCCAGCTTTTGAGCCTTCTTGCGCCCATGGAGGTTTTCGTTTTGTCAAGAACGGAATAAAGGGAGCCTTTTTTTGTTTTATCGCGCATGGTTTCGGTAAGTTCAAGGTTGCGCCTTGACGCCATGTCTATTTCCATATAGTCGCACACGCGGTAATTTTTTACCTCTCTTACGTGGGAGAGGTCCACTTTTTGAGTTTCTTTAAGATATTTGAGCATTGCACCCAAAGAGCGCAGGCACATATCTTTGCCGCTTAAAATATCGTTTTGCCTAAGATTTTCAAACTTTTCGTAAACGTCGCGCTTGGCATCTTCAATGCTGAAAAACTCTTCGGGAATAAAACTTTGGTAAAATTCAAAGCGCTTTTTTACGGCAAGAAACATATTTACCAAATTATGCGCGCCGTCATTTATTATAATTTCTTTGGGTTTGAAACACGCGAGCATGTTCAAAAGCTGATTTTCCGCGGCGCTCACGGTGCCATCGGTGGTGATGAGCTCGCCTGTGGAAACATCGCAAAGAGAGGCGGCGTAAGAGTCGTTTTCGGCGTAGATGCACGCGAGAAAATTATTTTCGTCGGAGGTTAAAACGGAGTCTAAATTTGCAGTACCGGGGGTTATAACGCGAATTATATCTCTTTTTACTATGCCTTTGGCGGTTTTCGGGTCTTCCACCTGCTCGCAGATTGCCACTTTATAGCCGCTTTTTATAAGCTTTGCAATGTAGCTTTGGGCGCTGTGGAAAGGAACTCCGCACATGGGCGCGCGCTCCTCTTGGCCGCAGTTTCTCCCCGTTAGGGCAATTTCAAGGACTTTCGACGCGGTGATGGCATCGTCGTAGAACATTTCGTAAAAGTCTCCGAGCCTATAAAAAAGGATACAATCTTTATATTGGGATTTAATTTCAAAGTACTGCTTCATCATTGGTGTTACCGGTTCGTTCATGTTATCCCTCCGAATTTTCGCATTTTAGTGGCAACCGCCGCAGGAGGAACAATTTCCCGAGCAGCTTCCCGCTTGTTCTTCGCCTTTTACAAAGTAGGCAATTATAGCGTTTACCTGGTCTACAAGGGTTTTGAAATTTTGGCTTGCATCCACGTAGCGCTTTATGTTTTCGTTTGTCATGAGTTTTTCAAAAGCTTCCTGAGCTTCTTTTTGAATATTTTCAAAGTCTTCTTTTGTCACATTTTCCGCGGCGGCGCGTTTGCCGAGATTTTCGCGAGTGGTGGCATATTCCATCATAAGTTTTTGCGCTTCGGGGTCGGCAAGTTGCAAATCTTCCGCGCCTTTGAGCGCTTTATACTCGTCGCACTCGGAAAGCATTTGCCCCAATTCGCGAGCTTTTTCGATTATTTCATTCATTTTTCTACCTCACTGATTTTATTTTTGCAAAACTTCACCTATGAGCGACCAGGTTTTGGCTTCTGTGATTTTCACGTCGGCAAAGGTACCCACAAGAGCGGCATCGCCCTTGAAATTCACTGTTTTTCCGCCCTCGGTGCGCCCCGACAAAAACTCGGGGTTATTTTTGCTTTCGCCCTCAACGAGAACTTTCATCACTTTGCCCTCAAGGACAAGATTTTTCTCTTTCGATATGACATCTTGAATGGCGAGCATACGATTAAAGTTTGCCTTTTTTTCCTCATCTGTTATAACATCTTCCATTTTTGCCGCAGGAGTTCCCGGGCGGCGGGAATATATAAAGGAAAAAATGGTATCATAGCGCACTTGTTTCAAAACGTCCAGCGTATCTTCAAACTCCTCGGTAGTTTCTCCCGGAAAACCCACAATTATGTCTGTGGTGAGGGTGATATCGGGCATTTTTTCTTTGATTTTTCTTATTTTTTCAAGGTAACTTTCCTTGGTATAGCGCCTGTTCATGACGTTTAGCACCCTATTGTTGCCCGCCTGAACCGGCAGATGAAGCTGTTTGCAAATTTTTTCATGAGTTGCCATGGTATCTATGAGTTTATCGCTGATATCCTTGGGGTGACTTGTCATAAAGCGCACGCGCTCGATGCCGTCTATTTCACAAACGGCGGCAAGAAGGTCGGAAAAATCGGTTTCTTCCGGCAAGTCTTTACCGTAGGAATTTACGTTTTGACCGAGAAGCGTTACTTCTTTTACGCCGCTTTCGGCAAGTTTTTTCACCTCGGAGAGTATGCTTTTCATATCACGGCTACGCTCTCTTCCGCGAACATAGGGCACTATGCAATAAGAGCAAAAATTGTTGCAACCGTACATTACCGAAACCCACGCCGAGGGGCCTTTTTGTCTTTCAACAGGCATATTTTCGGCTATTGCGCCGTCGGTTTGCACAACGTCAAACACTCTTTTTTGCTTGGTGATAACTTCAAAGAGAATTTGCGGAAAACGGTAGAGCGAGTGGGTGCCGAAAACCATGTCCACATGGCGATATTTCTTTCTAACCTGCTCTTTTACCTCTTCTTGCTGCATCATACAGCCGCAAACGCCGATAATCAAATCCTCTTTTTTGCGTTTTATGTTTTTAAGCGCGCCTAAATTGCCGTAGACTTTAAGCTCGGCGTTTTCCCTCACGGCGCAGGTATTATACACTATGAGGTCGGCTTCTTCTTTAACATCGGTTTTCACAAAGCCCATTTCGGTCATCATGCCGAGGAGAATTTCCGAGTCGTTTACGTTTTGCTGACAACCGTAGGTTTCCACAAAGCATTTTTTCGGCGGTTCGTCGGCAAGAATGCTTTTTACGGCGCGCATTATTTCTTTTTGATGCGCCACTTCTTCGGGAGGCACAATTTTTCTTTCAACTTTGCTCATTGGAATTTTCCTTAATCTATTTTTTCGGTGCCCATGTATTTTACAAGCACTTCGGGAACGGTAACTGTGCCGTCGGCATTTTGATAGTTTTCAAGTATTGCGGCAACGGTTCTTCCTATTGCAACGCCGCTTCCGTTTAACGTGTGAACATAGCGAGCCTTGTCTTTGGGCGAGTCTTTAAATTTGATATTGGCTCTTCTTGCCTGGAAATCTTCAAAGTTTGAGCAAGAAGAAATTTCAACGTATCTTCCGTAGCTGGGCATCCAAACTTCGATATCGTATTTTTTAGCGGCGGTGAAGCCTAAGTCGCCCACACAAATTGCAACAACTCTGTACGGAATTTTAAGGAGCTGAAGAACTTTTTCGGCATCTCTTGTGAGCTTTTCAAGCTCGTTGTAAGAGTCTTCGGGGCGTGCGAATTTAACGAGTTCAACCTTGTTAAACTGGTGCTGTCTTATAAGACCTCTTGTATCTTTTCCGGCGCTTCCCGCTTCCGCTCTGAAGCATGCGGAATATGCAACGTGCTTTATAGGGAGCTTTGTGCCGTCTAATATTTCATCTCTGTACATATTGGTAACGGGCACTTCTGCTGTGGGAATAAGAAAATAATCGGTGCCCATAACTTTAAAAGCATCTTCCTCAAATTTAGGAAGCTGACCTGTTCCTACCATACTTCTTCTGTGAACCATATAGGGCGGGAAAACTTCTGTATATCCGCTTTCTGTGGTATGGGTATCAAGGTAGAAATTGATAATTGCGCGCTCAAGTCTTGCGCCGAGGCCTTTGTAGAACGTAAATCTGGTGCCAGTAACTTTACCTGCGGTGGGAGCGTCCAAAATGCCGAGGTCCGCACCGATATCCCAGTGAGCTTTAGGCTCAAAATCAAAGGCTGTAGGCTCCATAAACTTTCTTATTTCAACATTATCCTCATCGGTTGTGCCGTCGGGAACTTCCGCGTTGGGGATATTGGGAATTGTAAGCATCATTTTGTTTAAATCTTCATCGAGCACCCTTACTTTTTCGTCAAGCGCTTTGATTTCGTCGGAAAGCTCTTTCATTTCCGCAAAGATGGGCGCAACGTCCTCTCCTGCTTTTTTCATTGCGGGGATTTTTTTGCTTACTTCGTTTTGCTTGCTCTTTAACTTTTCAACTTCAAAAAGGGTTTCCCTTTTTTTCGCATCAAGCTCCAAAAGTGCATCGATATCAACATTTTCTTTTCTTCTTGCAAGTGCCGCTTTTACTTTTTCCGGCTCGGTTCTTATAAGTTTTATATCTAACATTTGGTTCACTCTCCAATTATAGTATTATAAATATATGCCTGTGCTGTGGTAAGGGTGGAGGCATCGATACCGCTTACCGCGTTTATCGCTTCCTGAGCTTTGCCTTGAAGGCAAAGGCCGTATGCATCGATAAGGATTTGCGTAACGGTTTCGTCGCCGCCCATTGCTTTAACGAGAATTTCTTTGTTACCCGAAAGTTTTTCGTTTTCGCCCTGAAGTGCTTCGATTTGCGAATTGAGCTTTGCTTCTTTTTTGCGAAGCTCTTCATTTTCATCGGTGAGGGTTACAAGGCTTTTTTTTACGCCGGCGCTTTCGGACGCCTGCTGTTCGATTTCTTTGCGATAATTATTTTGGGTGAGTCCCGCAAAAATAATCAAGATGAGCGCAAAGGAAAAAAGGATTGCAATATACAATGCCAAAAATTTTGAATTTTGTTTCAACTATGTCACTCCTTGCAGAAAAATTTCTTAAAAACCAGCCTATTGCCATATAAGACAAAAAACGGCGTTTTAAGAGGGTTTTACTTTCAAATGTAAATCTATATTACCCAATGCGCAAAAACTCATTACAAACGAACGATTTTTCGAACTATTTTTCCAAACCATTCAAAATTTCGGTAATTCTTTGAAGTTCTTCTTTTGAGTAATATTCTATTTGTATTGTGCCGCGATTTCCCTTGTCGGCAATTTTTACTTTCGCGCCGAGCGCCGACGACATGGATTTTTCAATCGCCTCAAAAGCAAGTTTTAAATTAAGGTCTACTTTCGGAGCTTTTTTTATCGGCTGAGGTTTTTTCTTTAGAAGTTGTTCTAAAGCTCTAACGCTCAAATCTTCCGAAACGACTTTTTTCGCAAACTCGCTTTGCTTTTTCTTATCGTCAACCGACAAGAGGATTTTGGCATGTCCAAAAG
>CAZSIY010000070.1:0-7502 GCA_964606825.1 uncultured Oscillospiraceae bacterium
TCGCAAGCGACTTGATTATTCTACCACACCCAAACCAAAATGTCAACACTTTTTTAAAAATTTTTTCGAAATATCCATTCTACACAATGCGCCAAAATTTTACAATCGTTTTTTCGGGCGAATTGCCGATTGACACTTGATTTTTTCGTGCAAAGCGGAAATTTTTACGTTGGCGCCCTATGTTTGGTTATTTCGCGTAATAATGAGCAAGATATTTGTATATTTTTTAATATGGTACAAACCTTGCACTTGTGCTATAATATATATGTAGATTTATATATTTGTTCAAATGACGATTATCATATAAAAAAGGACGGACGGCCATGGCAAACACTAAAAAAAACAATCACAGCGAAAAAAAGGATTTCTCAAAAGAACTCAAGCTGTTTTCCGAGGGCGCGTGCTCAAAGGCTTATGAAATTATGGGTTGCCATAAAAACGACAACGGATACACCTTTCGCGTGTGGGCTCCGAACGCCGCGAATGTAAATATCGTGGGCGACTTTAACGAATGGAACGCATCCTGCGGGCAAATGAGGCCCATCGGCGGCGGAATATGGGAAGGGGAAGCTCAAAACGCAAAAGTCTACGACAACTACAAGTTTTGCATTACCGCAAAAGACGGCAGGCTCCTCTACAAAAGCGACCCCTACGCATTTCACACATGCACAAGACCGGAAACGGCAAGCAAAATTTACGACATTGACGAATATAAATGGACAGACCGTATATATTTAGAAAGCAGGGAAAAACACAACAGCTTAGCTTCCCCGATAAACATATACGAGGTTCACTTGGGTTCTTGGAAAAAGCACGCCGACGGCAACTACTTTAACTACCGCGACATAGCAAACGAGCTTGCGCCATATGCAAAAAAAATGGGCTACACTCACATTGAGATAATGCCCGTGTCGGAATACCCTTATGATCCGTCTTGGGGATACCAGGTAACGGGATACTTTGCCCCTACTTCAAGATACGGCACTCCCGAGGACTTTGCCGCATTTGTAGACATTTGCCACTCGCACGGCCTGGGCGTGATTTTAGACTGGGTGGGCGCACATTTTCCAAAGGACGAAAACGGCCTTTACGAATTTGACGGCACTTGCTGCTACGAATATTCCGACCCGCTCAAAAACGAGCACCCCGACTGGAATACAAGGATATTCGACTACGGAAGAAACGAAGTTATGTGCTTTTTGATATCAAACGTGATTTTTTGGCAAGACAAATATCACATAGACGGCATAAGAGCAGACGCGGTGGCTTCCATGCTGTATCTTGACTACGGAAAGGAAAACGGCAATTGGCGTCCGAACAAATACGGCGGCAACTACAACCTTGAAGCGATAGAATTTTTAAAAAAGCTAAACACGGTTGCCTTTGCATTTAACCCGTCGGCACTTATGATAGCCGAAGAGTCTACGGCGTTTCCCATGATAACAAAACCCGTATACGACGGCGGCCTGGGATTTAACTTCAAGTGGAACATGGGGTGGATGAACGACATGCTGGGATACATGTCTACCGACCCGCTTTTCAGAAAAGGGCGCCACGACAATTTAACCTTTTCTTTGACGTACGCCTTTTCCGAAAACTACATTCTTCCGCTTTCTCACGATGAAGTGGTTCACGGAAAGTGCTCTATGATAGGAAAAATGCCCGGAGAATACACCGACAAATTCGCAAATTTGCGAGCGTTCTACGGATATATGATGGCGCACCCCGGAAAAAAGCTCACCTTTATGGGCAACGAATTCGGGCAATTTATAGAATGGGATTATTCAAAAGAGCTCGACTGGCTTTTGCTTGACTACGAGTCGCACAGAAAAATGCAAAGATACGTAAAAGAGCTTAACAAGTTTTACCTTTCAAACAAGGCCCTTTGGGAAAATGACACCGACTGGAACGGATTTAAATGGATATGCCACGACGACAACGACCAATCGGTAATATCTTTCAGAAGAATTGACAAAAAGGGCAACGAGATAATTGCCGTTTGCAATTTCTGCCCGGTATTAAGGCGCGGATATCGCATAGGAGTGCCCGAAAAGGGAACTTACAAGTGCATATTTACAAGCGACAAGAAAATTTACGGCGGAACTGGAGAACGCATTTTAAGCGCAAAATCAAAGCCTATACCCATGCACGGTCACGAGCAGAGCATAGCACTTACAATACCGCCGCTTTCGGTTTCGTATTACAAACTCATCAAATAAAATCGCACAGGAGGTAAGCATTATGTATTCAACCAATTCGATGCGCAAAGAATGCATCGCCATGCTTTTGGCAGGCGGTCAGGGAAGCAGACTTCTCGCACTTACCAAAAAAACAGCAAAACCCGCCGTACCTTTCGGAGGGAAATACAGAATTATCGATTTTCCGCTTTCAAACTGCGTAAACTCGGGCATTGACACAGTGGGCATTATGACTCAGTATCAGCCGCTCGAACTAAACGACTACATTGGCAACGGAACGCCCTGGGGACTTAACAGAAACTTCGGCGGCGTGCACGTGCTTCCGCCGTACTCAAAAAGCGGAAAAAGCGAATGGTACAAAGGCACGGCGAACGCAATATACCAAAACATACGCTTTATAGACCGCTACAACCCCACATATGTGCTTGTGCTTTCGGGCGACCACATATATAAGATGGACTACTCGAAAATGCTCGAATTTCACAAGAGCAACAATTCCGAGTGTACAATAGCTGTTCTCGACGTTCCATTGGAAGAGGCATCGCGCTTCGGCATTATGAACACCAACGACGACAACTCTATATACGAATTTGAAGAAAAACCGAAAAATCCAAAAAGCACAAAAGCATCTATGGGCGTGTATTTGTTTAACTGGGATATTTTAAGAAAATATTTAATAGAAGATGAGGAAAACAAAAACTCGTCGAATGACTTTGGAAAAGACGTAATTCCCAAACTTTTGGGCGACAACAGGCGCCTTTTTGCCTACAAATTCGACGGATACTGGAAAGACGTGGGCACAATTCAGAGCCTTTGGGAAGCTAACATGGACCTTATAAACCCGAATGTTCCCATAGAATTAAAAGACCCCGACTTTACCATTTACGCAAGAAACTACTCGCAACCCGCAACATACATTGCCGACTCTTCAAACATAAGCAACTCTTTAATTTCCGAGGGCTGCATAATAAACGGCAAGGTGGAGCACTCGGTAATTTCCACAGGGTGCACGGTGGAAGAGGGCGCAACTGTTAAAAACGCATTCATAATGCCCGATACAATAGTAAAAAAAGGCGCAACGGTGCAATACGCAATAGTGAGCTCCATGTGTTCCATAGGCGAAAACGCAAAAGTGGGAAAAGAGCCCGACGACCCCAATTCCACCTACAAAAACATATGCGTTATAAGCAAGCACACGGTTGTAGACGACGGCGAATGTATTACAGAATAGGAGTTGATTTACATGAAAATGTCGGGAATTATTTTCTCAAACATATACGACACCACCATGGGAGACCTTACGATGCACCGAACCGTAGCTTCCATGCCCTTTGGCGGAAGATACAGGTTTGTTGACTTCGTGCTTTCGAACATGGTAAACTCGAACATATCTTCGATAGGCGTAATTACAAAATACAACTATCAGTCGCTCATGGATCACCTCGGCGGCGGCTCCTCGTGGGATTTGAACCGAAAAGACGCAAAGCTTTACATTTTGCCGCCTTTTTCCACGGGAATTACAAACGTTTACCGAGGAAATTTGGAAGCGCTTTTCAACGCGGTATCGTTTTTGAACGCCACAAAACCCGACTATGTGCTCATGTGCGACACAACGGTAATTTGCAACATAGATTTCAGAGAGGCTTTAAAATCTCACGTTGAGTCCGGAGCGGACGTTACGGCAATATGCAACAGAAAAATAGAGGACTACGAATGTGACAGCAACGACCTTGTTTTAAAGGCGAAAAATTCCATAGTGGAAGACCTTGCCATAGGATACATGCTCGGTGAAGACTCCATGATAGGAATGGGCATGTTTATAATAGAAAGAAAAACGCTTTTGGGCATTATAAACAGCTACGTGGCACGAGGGCGTTACAGCTTTGAAAAAGACTATCTTTTGTCGCGTTTTGTAGACAATTCCATAAAAATAAACACATATGAATTTAAAGGAGAGGTTTTGAGAAACCACAACGTTCTCTCCTACTACAAAAACAATTTCAAACTTATGAAACCCGAGGTTAGAAACGGCATATTCAAAAGCGATGCCATAATAAGAACAAAGGTGCGCGACCAGGCGCCCACGTTTTACCACGACGGCTGCAAAGCCGAAAACTGCATGGTTGCCGACGGCTGCGAGGTTTACGGCACAGTGCAAAACTCCGTGCTCTTCAGAGATGTAACGATAGAAAAAGGCGCGGTGGTTAAAAATTCGATTATAATGCAAGGCACAAAAATCGGTTCGGGAGCATCTGTTGACTGTGCAATTATAGACAAAGATGTAACGGTTTCTCCCGGAGCGGTCTTGACAGGCGCGTCACAAACGCCTATAATAATCCATAAAGGCGAAATTATTTAAAAAGGCGGAATACAGATGAAAATATTATTTGCAGCAAGCGAAGCTGCTCCTTTTGCAAAATCCGGAGGACTTGCCGACGTAGCGGGAGCACTGCCGTCTGCGCTTTCCAAAATTAAGGACAACGAGGTTTGCGTTATCCTACCTTATTACAAATCAATAAAATGCAACCCCGAAATACATGCCGAATATATCGGCAATGTGTTTGTGCCGCTTGCATGGCGAAACATTTACGCGGGCGTGTTTAAAGCCGTTATAAAAAACACCGGCAGGGGCAAAAACAAGCGATGTGACCTTGTTTATTATTTTATAGACAACGACTACTACTTCAACCGCGACAATCTCTACGGCTATCAAGACGACGGCGAGAGATTTGCCTTTTTCTCAAAGGCGCTTCTTGAGTGCTTGCCGCTTATAGACTTTACACCGAACGTCATTCATTTAAACGACTGGCAAACAGGCTTTGTGCCGCTGTTTTTAAAGGCGCACTACGCCCACATAGATATGTACAAAAACATTCGCACCGTGTTTACAATACACAACATTGAGTACCAGGGAAAAGCCGACCCGAACTTTCTTTCCGAAGTTTTGGGAGCGGACGAGAGTTACAGAAACATTTGCACTTTCGACGGCCTCATAAACGCGATGAAAACAGCAATTGTTTTAAGCGACAAGATAACCACGGTTTCGGAAACTTATTCTCACGAGATAAGATATGCATATTTTGCAAACGGCCTGGAAAACATTTTAAAGGAAAACGAATACAAGCTCTGCGGCGTGGTAAACGGCATAGACAACGACCTTTACAGCGCCGAAAAAGACCCGAAGATTCCCTTCCCCTTTAAGGCGACAGACCTTAGCGGAAAGGCGGAAAACAAGGCGCATCTTCAAAGAAAGCTTGGCCTTAAAGAAGACCCCGACGTTCCCATTGTGGCAATGGTCTCAAGGCTTGTAAACCACAAGGGCCTCGAACTTGTGGAATACATTTCAAGCGAATTTGCAAATGTGAACATGCAATTCATCGTGCTCGGCACGGGCGACAAAAAATACGAGGACATGTTCCACTTTTTGGCATACTGCCACCCGGACAAAATTTCGGCAAACATTATGTTTGACCAGGCTTTGGCAAGCGAAATTTACGCCGGTGCGGATTTTCTTCTCATGCCGTCAAAAAGTGAACCTTGCGGACTTTCCCAGCTCATTGCCATGCGCTACGGCACAATTCCCATTGTGCGCGAAACGGGCGGCCTTGTAGACACCGTCCCCCCCATAAACACCGAAACTTTGGAGGGAAGAGGATTTACTTTTAAAGTATTTAACGCGCACGACATGCTCGGAGCAATAGAGCGCGCAACGTATTTTTACGGCGACAAGGAAAAACTCAATGCTTTCCGCGAAAAACTGATGAAATACGACAGCAGTTGGAAAATCCCGGCTGAAAAATACATGAATATATATAATGAGCTTGTGAACTAATTTGAAATTCGAATAATATTTTTCGCGAAACGGCATATTATATTTAACTCGGATAACA
Organism: uncultured Oscillospiraceae bacterium; assembly: GCA_964606825.1. Taxonomy (GTDB): domain Bacteria; phylum Bacillota; class Clostridia; order UMGS1810; family UMGS1810; genus CAKSIN01. Next base: position 6,089 of record CAZSIY010000070.1, read on the forward strand.
AGCGAAAGGAATGATACGATGAAAATAGACAAAAAAACAGCAATGAGCCTCATGGACGAAAAATGCAAAAACAACTTCGGTTGCGACATGTCCGAGGCAACAAAACACCAAATATACATGACCGTGTGCATGGTGGTAAGAGATATTTTACAGGAAAAGAACATGGAATTCAAAAAAGCCGCTTCCAAAAAGGAAGAAAAGCAGGTATTTTACATGTCTATGGAATTTCTTGTGGGCACATCTTTAAGGAACAACCTTTGCAACCTCGGAATTGAGGACTCTTTTAAATCCGCGCTCAAAGAGCACGGCACCGACATTGAAACCATATACGAAACAGAACCCGATGCCGGTCTCGGAAACGGCGGTTTGGGCAGACTTGCCTCTTGCTACATGGACTCTTTAACCTCTTTGGGAATACCCGCAACGGGATATTCCATAAGATACGAGTTCGGAATTTTCAAGCAAAAAATTATCGACGGCTGGCAGATGGAATTCCCTGACGACTGGCTCAACTTGGGCGACGTGTGGCTTAAGGGAAGAACCGACGAGTCGGTGGAGGTGCATTTTGGCGGATACGTGAACGAATGGTTCGACGAAAACGGCCACCACGTGGAGCACCGCGACTACAACACCGTTTTGGCGGTTCCCTACGACATGCTCATTTCCGGATATGACACAAAGGCAGTAAACAAGCTCGTTTTGTGGAGCGCGAAATCTCCCAAAAGTTTTGACATGACCGCGTTCTCGCGAGGCGATTACGCAAAGGCAATTGAGGAAAATACAAAAGCTGAAGTAATATCGAAAGTGCTCTATCCGGCAGATGACCACATCGAGGGAAAAATACTGCGCTTAAAACAGCAATATTTCTTCGTGAGTGCGTCACTCCAAACAATTACCAAAAAGCACTTTGCAAAATACAAAACGCTTGACAATCTTGCAGACAAGGTTTCAATTCACATAAACGACACCCACCCCTCGCTTTGTGTGCCCGAACTTATGCGCATTTTAATGGACGAATACGCCTACGGCTGGGATGACTCCTGGAAAATCTGCCAAGACACGCTCTCTTACACCAACCACACGGTAATGAGCGAGGCGCTTGAGAGATGGAACGAGAGAATGTTTGCCGAACAACTCCCAAGAATTCATCAGATAACCGCGGAAATAAACAGAAGGCTCATAATCGACCTTGAAAAAGTTTACCCCGGCGACAACGCAAAAATAGAATACATGGCTGTTATCGCAAACGGCGAAGTGAGAATGGCAAATCTTTGCCTTGCCGCTTGCCACACGGTAAACGGCGTGTCGAAACTTCACAGCGAAATTTTAAAAGACAGCATTTTCCGCGACTATTACAACATAAATCCCCAAAAATTCACAAACGTAACAAACGGCATCGCATACAGGCGTTGGC
>CAZSIY010000071.1:0-7439 GCA_964606825.1 uncultured Oscillospiraceae bacterium
GGCTTTCCCCACAACTATGCTCATGCCCACGCCCATGTTGAACGTGTTGAACATGTCACGCTCGGGAATATTGCCGGTTTTTGCGATAAGGTCGAATATGGGGAGAATTTTAAGCGAAGACTTGTCAATTTTTGCTCCGAAACCTTCGGGAAGGCTTCTGGGAATGTTTTCATAAAATCCGCCGCCTGTTATGTGGGAAATTGCACTTGCTCGAACTTCGTCAAGAAGAGCAAGTACAGGTTTTACATATATTTTGGTAGGTGTGAGAAGTGTTTCGGCAACGCTTTTTCCGCCGAGGCAATCCATGGGAACGGAAAGGTCTTTTTCGCCTACGCCGAAAACTTTTCTCACAAGCGAAAATCCGTTTGAGTGAACTCCGCTTGAAGGCAGCGCGATAATTACGTCGCCATCTTTCATTTCATTTGCGTTTAAAATCTTGGGTTTGTCTACAACGCCTACGGCAAATCCCGCAAGGTCGTATTCATCTACGGGGTAAAATCCGGGCATTTCCGCGGTTTCGCCGCCGATGAGTGCCGCTCCACTCATAACGCAGCCTTCGGCAATTCCCGAAACTATCGATGCGATTTTTTCCGGTTCGTTTTTGCCGCATGCTATATAGTCAAGGAAGAAAAGGGGCTTTGCGCCGCAGCAGATAATGTCGTTTACGCACATTGCAACGCAGTCTATACCTACGGTGTCGTGCTTGTCGGACAAGAACGCAATTTTCAATTTTGTGCCCACTCCGTCGGTTCCACTTACGAGAACGGGTTTTTCCATGCCCTTTACGTCAAGCTCGAAAAGGCCGCCAAATCCGCCTACATCGGAGCAAACACCGCTTGTTATTGTTTTTGCGATGTGCTTTTTCATAAGTTCCACCGCTTTGTAGCCGGCGGTTATATCAACGCCTGCATCGGCGTAACTTTTGCTGAAACTATTCATTTTCACTGTTCTCCTTTTTGGAAATCTTTTGTTCAAATCTGTTTTTGTTACCGTGTTCGGGAATGTCTGTGGGATATTTCCCGTCGAAACATGCGGTGCAATATCCTCCGCAACCGCTCTCGTCGGCAATTTTTTTTGCGTTTTCGATGCTCAAATATCCCAAAGAGTCGGCACCTATCATTTTGGTGATTTCTTCAATGCTGTGGTGACATGCTATGAGGTTTTCCCTTGAGTCGATGTCTGTTCCGTAGTAACAGGGGTTTAAGAACGGCGGTGCCGATATTCTCATGTGAACTTCGGTAGCTCCCGCATCTCTTAAAAGTTTTACTATTCTTGCGCATGTTGTGCCGCGAACTATGGAATCGTCTATAAGAACCACACGCTTACCTTTTACAGCACTTGAAATGGGGTTTAATTTAATTCTTACCCTGTCTTCTCTTGTGCTCTGGCCGGGGGCGATAAAGGTTCTTCCTATGTATTTGTTTTTCAAAAATCCTATGCCGTAGGGTATGCCCGATTCTTTCGAATATCCCAAAGCGGCGTCAAGACCCGAATCGGGAACGCCTACCACGATATCCGCATCCACGGGATGCTCCTGTGCGAGGAATTTTCCCGCACGGGCGCGGCTTTCGTGAACGGAGCTTCCGTCTATTACAGAGTCGGGACGCGCAAAATAGATGTATTCAAATACGCAAAGCGACCTTTCGACTTTTTTGCAATGTGTTTTAATCGATTTTACGCCCTCGCCCGAAAATACCGCTATTTCGCCGGGTTCAATGTCGCGCACAAGCTCGGCGCCAACGGCGTTTAAAGCACAGCTTTCAGATGCCACAACGTAGCTTCCGTCGCTTTTAACACCGTAGCAAAGCGGACGGAAACCGTTCGGGTCTCTTGCCGCAATGAGCTTTGTGGGAGACATTATCACAAGCGAGTATGCACCTTGAATTTTATCCATAGCCTTTTCAACGGCATTTTCTATTGTGGGAGCGGTAAGGCGCTCTTTTGTAATTAAATATGATATTACTTCGGTATCGCTTGTGGTGTGAAAAATGGAACCCTCAAGTTCAAGCGAGCTTCTGAGACCGTAAGAATTTGTGAGGTTTCCGTTGTGAGCCAGCGCCATAGCGCCTTTAATGTGTTTTACAACTATCGGTTGAGCGTTAATTCTGCCTTTGGTGCCGGTTGTGGCGTAGCGAACGTGACCCACGGCAATGTTACCCTCACCGAGGCTTTCAAGTCTGTGAGCGGTGAAAACGTCGTTTACAAGGCCCTCGTCTTTGTAATCTTTAAACACGCCGTCGTTGTTTACAACTATTCCGCAGCTTTCCTGACCTCTGTGTTGAAGAGCAAACAAGCCGTAGTAAACATCGGCGGCAATGTCATCTTTTACACCGTTTGTATATATTCCGAATACGCCGCATTCTTCCTTTAATTTATTCATTTTCTCCTCCAAACACACGTTTCATCATTTCGTTATATGCATCTTCAACCGAACCCAAATCGCGACGGAAACGGTCTTTGTCGAGCTTTTCGTTTGTGTCGGCATCCCAGAAACGACATGTATCGGGAGAAATTTCGTCGGCAAGAACTATTGTGCCGTCGGCAACGCGGCCGAATTCCAATTTAAAGTCAACAAGTTTTACATTTAATGAAAGAAAATATTTTTTCAAAACGTCGTTTACTTTAAATGCCATAGCTTTTATTGTGTCTATCTCCTCTTTTGACGCAAGGCCGAGCGCCAAAGCGTGGTAAGAGTTTATGAGGGGATCGTGGAGATCGTCGTTTTTGTAAGAAAATTCTATTGTGGGCTCTTCAAACACTATGCCCTCATCAACGCCGTATCTCTTTGCGAAAGAACCTGCGGAAATATTTCTTATAATAACTTCGAGAGGTACTATTTCCACTTTTTTAACAACGGTTTCCCTGTCTGAAAGTTCTTCTACAAAGTGAGTTTTTACACCCTCCTTTTCGAGAAGCTGCATAAGGTAGTTTGACATGCGGTTGTTTACCGCGCCCTTACCCGATATTGTGCCTTTTTTAAGGCCGTCGAAAGCCGTTGCGTCATCTTTGTAAGAAACGATAACGAGGTTTTCGTCATTTGTGGCAAATACTTTTTTTGCCTTTCCTTCGTAGAGCTGATTTGTTTTTTCCATAGTGTTTTCCTCCTTAAAATTGACAAGATACAGCAGCGTCTTTTTCCAAAACTTTTTTGCTGTCCGAAATTCTTTTTTCGTTTAATTTTTGCGCCAGGGCGCTGTCTTCTATGGCAAGCATTTGTATGCAAAGCAAAGCGGCATTGGCGGCACCGTTTACGGCAACTGTTGCCACAGGTATTCCCGTAGGCATTTGCACCGTAGAAAGCAGTGCGTCAATACCGCCCAAATTTCCCGATGATACAGGTATTCCCACAACCGGAAGAGTGGTGTTTGCGGCAATTGCTCCCGCAAGGTGAGCCGCCATTCCCGCAGCGGCAATTATAGCCCCAAAGCCGTTTTCACGCGCACTTTTTGTAAATTCTGCGGCTTCAGTCGGCGTTCGGTGAGCCGAAAAAACGTGCACTTCGTAGGGCACATCAAAGCTATTCAGCATGTCCGCCGCTTTTTTTACAACCGGCAAATCGCTGTCACTTCCCATAATTATAGCAATTTTCTTCATAACAGACCTCCTGATTTCTGTGAAAACTAAAAAGGACACACCTACCCCAATTGCGCAAATGAGATAAATGTGCCCAGACGGTCGGCTTGCCGCACATTTGCATTAAGTTAAAGCGCGGCTTTCCGGAAATTCCGAAAAAATATCCCAAGCTCCCCCGCGGTACTCCGCTATCTCCGTCAGTTGCAAAGGATACGATACATTGAGTATAACATACGTGAGATTTTTTGTCAACATTCCGAAGGCGTATTTTGTCGGAATTGGACAAAACAGGCAATATGTTAAAAATTAATCGCGATTTATTGACGTAATGGGAAAATTTTTGTGGCGTTTAGGTTGACATATTAACTTTTTCGGAATATAATCAAGTATAAAGCGAGGCGATAAAATTGCAAAAAACGGATAACGATTTTTTTGAAGAATTCAAAAGGCTTGAGAGGCTTTGCTCGGATATGTATTCGCAGAAGCATGGAGTGAGCCTTTACATAGATGAAATGAACGAAAAAAGAGCTTTGGGAGAAAGTATGTTTTCCGATTGGCGAAAAAACTACAATCTTTTAAAACATTTGCGCTATTTGAGAAACCAAATAGCCCACGGTGAAGGGGATAACGTGTGCTCCAATGCGGACGTCGAGGAGATTAAGTGGTTTTACAACATGATAATAAGCGGAAACGACCCGCTTGCGCTTTTGGCAAAGGCGAGCCGAAAAAACACATCTTCAAAGAGTTCGCAGAGCAAAACTTATTTCCACGAAAAAACCGCTCCGAAAAAAGAAACACAAATCCCCGTAAAAAACAGGGTAAAGACGGCTTTCTGTTTTTTGCTGATGTGCCTTTTGGCGTGGGGAATAGTTTGTGTAATGAACAAATTTCAGTTTTTTATTTACAGATGAAAAATATCCACCCGTTTTATGATAGCGGGTGGATATTTGTTTAAAATCACTTTTTGCATCTCTCGTATTCGGCATTTAACACCGCGTTTACGGTGTGGGTGCCTATGGAGTCGAGAAGATTGTATTTTCTTATCATTTCTACAGATTCGTCGTCGAGTTTTATTGGCGATTGGAAATTTACAATGTCTATTCCGAGCTCTCGGCACATTCTTATTACCGTTTCATATGCTGTTCCGGAAACCCCGTTTCTCAGTATGCTGAAAAGTGTTGTTTGAGGAATGTCCATATGAACGGCAAATCTGCGCACGCTCTTGTATTGCTTTTTTATTTCGGAAGAAATAAGTTCGGTAAGTTTATCCACGTTGTCATTCTCCTTTGTATGCGTTGATGCCGGTTCTTATTATTTTAAGTTATTCTGAGTAAATCTCCAGGAGTCTTGGCACATTCTGTCTATGTCAAGTTCTGCTTCCCAACCGAGTTCTTTAAACGATTTTTCGGTGTCGGCAAAACATTCTGGAATATCTCCCGCACGTCTGGGAGCAATTTCGTATTTCAATGTTTTTCCGCATGCTTTTTCGTATGCGTGGAGAATTTCAAGAACCGAGTAGCCGTTTCCGGTTCCCAAATTATAAACGTTTACGCCGCTACAGGAATTTACTTTTTCAAGCGCTTTTACGTGACCTTTTGAGAGGTCTACCACATGAATGTAATCTCTTACGCCGGTGCCGTCTTTTGTGGGATAATCGTCGCCGAAAACGTTTAAGTGGTCAAGTTTTCCTACTGCAACTTCGGCAATGTAGGGTACGAGGTTGTTGGGTATTCCGTTGGGGTTTTCGCCAATGAGGCCGCTTATGTGAGCGCCAATGGGGTTAAAGTAGCGAAGAAGTACAACCGACCAGTCGTTGTCCGACGTGTGAAGGTCTGTTAAAATGTCTTCTATCATGAGCTTTGTGCTTCCGTAAGGATTTGTGGTGGAGCGTGGGAAGTCCTCTTTTATCGGAACCGATTTAGGGTTTCCGTAAACGGTTGCAGAAGAGCTGAACACTATTTTTTTACAGCCGTATTTTGCCATTGTTTCGCAAAGAATAAGTGTTCCTGTTATGTTGTTGTGGTAATATGTAAGGGGAATTCTAACCGACTCGCCCACAGCTTTAAGGCCCGCAAAGTGTATAACCGCGTCTATGCTGTTTTCTTCGAAAATTTTCTCAACAGCGGCTCTGTCGAGAAGATCCGCTTCGTAAAAACGAGGTCTTTTTCCCGTGATTGCTTCTATTTTATCTACTGTTTCCGCTTTTGAATTAACAAGATTGTCTATTATCACAACGTCGTAGCCGGCTTCTATAAGCTCTACGCAGGTGTGACTTCCTATAAATCCTGTTCCTCCTGTTACTAATATCATAATATCAACCCTTTCTGATGATTTTCAGTTAAATATATTATACATTAAAATTCATCGTATTTCAAGGCTTAATTTTTATTATATTGTACACTTATTTTAACAAATTATTAATTTTTGAAAAAAAGGGTAGATTTTTACATAAAAAAGGTGCATAATGTAACGTGTGTTATTGTATAAATCTTGAAATTTTGGAGGTAACTTATGAAATATATCGTTATTCTCGGAGACGGAATGGCAGATTATCCCGTTGAAGAACTCGGCGGAAAAACGCCGCTTGAATGTGCGAAAAAACCGAATATTGATTTTATGGCTTCAAAAGGCAAAATGGGGCTTGTGAAAAACGTGCCCGAAAGTCTGTCGCCTGGGAGCGACGTGGCAAACCTTGCTGCCATGGGTTACGACCCTTTGAAATACTATTCCGGCCGCTCACCGCTTGAAGCTGTGAGCGTGGGCGTCGACATGAAAGACACGGATATTATCTTTCGTTGCAACCTTGTGACGCTTTCCGAAGACGGCGCCTATGAAGAAAAAACCATGATAGATCACAGTTCCGACGAAATCACCACAGAAGAGGCAAAACAGCTTATAAGTGCGGTAAACGATGCTTTTGCAAACGAGAAATTCAGCTTTTACCCCGGTGTGAGCTATCGCCACATAATGGTTTGGGATAAAGGACCTTTTGACTTCACTCTCACTCCGCCTCACGATATTCTCGAAAGAAAAATTTCGGATTATCTTCCGAAAGGCGAGGGCAGTGAATTTATATTCGAAATGATGAAAAAGAGCTATGACATTCTTTCAAATCACCCCGTGAATATCGACAGAGCGCGCCGCGGACTTAAAAAAGCGAATTCGATTTGGATTTGGGGCGAGGGTAAAAAGCCGCTTCTTTCCGATTTCAAAGAAAAATTTGGTAAAAAAGGCGCCGTTATAAGCGCGGTTGACCTTATAAAAGGCATAGGAATGTGCGCCGGACTTGACGTTATAGAGGTTGAGGGTGCAACGGGAAATGTAGATACAAATTTTGACGGAAAAGCGCAAGCGTGCCTTGACGCACTTAAAAGCGGCGCCGATTACGTTTATGTTCACATGGAAGCTCCCGACGAGTGCGGCCACCGTCACGAAGTGGGAAACAAAGTAAAATCAATAGAGCTTATAGATGAAAAAGTTGTGGGATTTTTAAAAGAGCGCTTAAAAGATGAGGGGATAGATTACCGTATGCTCATTTTGCCCGACCACCCCACGCCGCTTTGCCTTCGTACCCATACAAGGGATGCCGTTCCTTTTGTTATCTACGACAGCACAGTTGCAACTTGCGACAGCGGCCTATCATATACCGAAGAAAATGCGAAAAAGAGCGAAATTTTGATTGAAGAAGGACATAAATTGATAGAAGAGTTTTTTGCCGATTAGGAGATGGAAAATTGCTTGATTTTCTTCCGAAAAACCCGCTTAGGGTACTTGTTACAATTGCATATATATTGCTTGGATTTTTGCTCATAGCATATGCTGCGCCCAAACTCATAACGTATTTTTTGCCGTTTATGGTGGCAGGG
>CAZSIY010000072.1:0-5840 GCA_964606825.1 uncultured Oscillospiraceae bacterium
TGTATCGTCTTTCTTCTTAACTGCGCCGCCCATATTGTTGACAGCGTCGAGGATTTCTCCTGCAAGTCTTTCTTTCATTGTTCTCTCATTTCTTTCACGAGAGTAACGTGTGAGCCATCTCAAGCCCAATGTCTGCCTTCTATCGGGTCTTACCTCGATCGGAACCTGGTATGTTGCTCCGCCGACTCTTCTTGCTTTTACCTCAAGAACAGGCATGATGTTTTCCATAGCGGCATTGAACACCTCTAAAGCGTCCTTACCTGTTTTTTCTGCGATAATTTCAAAAGCGCCGTACACAATGCTCTGAGCTACACCCTTTTTACCGTCTAACATGATGTTGTTTATGAGCTTTGTCACTACAACATTGTTATACATAGGATCAGGCAGTATTTCTCTTTTAGCGATATAACCTTTACGTGGCACTTAACTTCCCTCCTTCATAATAAAATGATTTCATAGGTACTCAAGTTTTCTTTAACTTGCAAGTGCTCAATACAAAATATATATAATTCCGTATTGCCGCACTACTTACCTTTTGTAAGCATGCCGGGCGAACCGGATCTGACTTACGATAATTTTTTCAGACCGTCAATTACTTAGACTTTTTAGCACCGTATTTTGATCTGGACTGATTTCTGTTGGCAACGCCCGAAGCATCTAAAGCACCACGAATAATGTGATATCTAACACCCGGGAGATCCTTAACTCTTCCGCCTCTTATAAGAACAACACTATGTTCCTGTAAGTTGTGGCCGATACCGGGAATATAAGCCGAAACTTCGACACCGTTTGTAAGTCTTACTCTGGCCATTTTACGAAGAGCCGAGTTAGGCTTTTTTGGGGTCATTGTTTTAACGGCTGTGCAAACGCCTCTCTTCTGGGGAGCGCTCTGATCCGTTACCTTTTTCTGCAATGAGTTAAATCCAACCTGAAGCGCAGGAGCAGTTGACTTCTTAACAGATGTCTGTCTGCCCTTTCTAACTAACTGGTTAAATGTTGGCAAATGTACTCACCTCCTGTTTTGAATTTTCAAGGAGCTTTTGCTCCGATATATATCAAACGCAAAGCGTTTAATAACAAATTATTTTGCAATTACCGCAACCGACGCATCAACCTCAATACGGCAAATTTTTCCGAGCTCCGCCTTTGACTGCACAAGTTCTATTAAAACTCCGTTTGCTTTGCACGCATCCAAAATTTTATGAAGCATGTGCGGCTCAACATCGCCAGCGATGAATGCCTTTTGGGCATTGCCCGACTCAATAAGTTTCATACAGCGTCTTGTCCCGACCGCTGAAATTTTGCCGGAAATCTCTTCATCCATTTTAAAACCTCCGAAACTCGACGGATAACAAGGCATAACTATACCACTGCATAATCATACTCGTACATTATATATCAACTATGATGATTATGTCAAGCGTTTTTTTGAAATTTTTATTCTATTTTGCAAATTTTCTTCAAATTTCCGTTTGAAATTTCATTTTTATTGTTAAAACGCTTGCATTTTTTATCATTATGACATATAATAAATTTACATCGATTTTAAATATGTTTAATTATCGAACGGAGGTTGCCATATGAAATCGAATTTGGCATACAAAATTACAAACAAAAAATCGGATATTACTCAAAACGAAATTACACGTTATCGCTTGGTGTTGGTAGCCGAAATGAAAAAACAAGGCGCAACCGAAAACGAATTGAGCCTTATTCATGATGCCACAATCAGAAATTCAATACGAAGCAATCGAAAACCGGAGGACGTAGCGTGGGCGATTTTACAATAACAGAAGAGCTAAAAAAAGCCTTTAACGAGAGACAAATCGAATATTTTTCCATAAAAGCCGCCACACCCGAAGAGTTTTACGAGGCTATCGGAAAAGCAAAAGCGACACACCCCTACGGTGCTTTTGTTTCAAAATATCATATTGAAGAATATAAAAACATGAAGCTCTTCATAACATCGGACAAAACCGCCGGGATTGCAATTACTCCCGATAATGACATTGTTTCAATATTTAACGGCGGCGAAAAAAACGGCGTTTTAAAAACATTGCTTCCGTTAGCCATAGAGCAAGGCGGAAGAAAATCAGATAATTTTAACAGTCCGAAATTATCCGCCACTTACGAATTGTACGGATTTAACCCCGTATCAAAGGTTAAATTCAACAGCAAATTCGCACCGGACGATTGGAATTATGAACGCGACGGAGAACCCGACATAATATTTTGGATACATAACGGTGACTCTGCCAAAGATGTCGTATTAAACTTCGGTCGCTATGATGTTCCTTGGGATAGCGTACAAGAGTTCAACACGTATGAAGAGGCTGGAAAATATAGAGATGAGCTCATAGCGCAAATGGATCGAAAAAACAATGATTAATTTAATTTTGGCAAAATTTTCCCGACTGCAAAAGATACAGTCGGGAATTTTTGACTTTAATCGAGTTCTATAAGGCCATAGTTTCCGTCTTTTCTTTTATACACAACGTTTTTGTCCATTGTATCGGAATTGTTGAAAATATAGAAATTGTGGCCCAAAAGGTTCATTTGGAGAATTGCCTCTTCAGCGCTCATAGGTTTATTTTCATAAATTTTTCTTTTTACTATTTTAAATTCTTTCTCCTCTTCAACATCGGCAAGGGGAGTTTCCGACGTAAAAGCACCGGCGCGAAGCTGTTTTTCAACCCTTGTTTTCTGACGGCGAATTTGTCTTTCAAGCACATCTTCCACCCTGTCTATCGATGCGTACATATCCGCATCGGAAACCTCCGCGCGATAGATTATTCCGTTATAGAAAATCGTAACTTCTATTATACGATTGTCCTTTTGGACGGAATAGGTAACATCTGCCTGCGCTTCATCCCCGAAATATTTATCCAGTTTAGAGAGCTTGCTTACGGTGTATTCTCTGAGTCCTTCCGTAACGTCGATTTTTCTGCCTGCAAATTTGAATTTCATACTAAAACCCTCTTTCGTTTAATATGTGCATAAGTGGTGCGCAAATACATGCAACTAAATCACTTTACGATAAAATGATACCACACTTCTTTTGTTTTTTCAAGATTTTTTGTTGGATTTTAACAGTAATTTCATAAATTTCATTACTATTTTACAATTATTGCCTCATGAGTATAAAATCACAAAATTTTGATTGACAAATCGAAAAAATAAGTGTACAATAAGAGTAATATGTAATTAATAAAAGGGAGTAGTCGGCGGAGATTTTCGTTGCAAACTGCGTCAATACGGCTTTTTTGCCCGCGTTTGTATTAAATGGCAAGACTTTTATTGTACTTTTACGGTACAATAAAAGTCTTTTTTATCGGCTCTTACCAAAAAGGAGATGCAAAAATGGAAGCACTGTTTGGAAATGTTTTAAATCTCGACTTTAAAATGGTCGTGATGTGGGTAATAGGTGCGGTTTTAATTTATCTTGCGATAAAAAAAGATATGGAACCCACGCTACTTTTGCCCCTCGGTTTCGGCGCTATACTTGTAAATTTGCCGATGTCGGGAGCCGTTACCCAAGTTTACGAAGGCGTAAAAGAAGTGGGCGCGCTGGACATTTTGTTTAATGCCGGAATTGCAAATGAGCTTTTCCCGCTACTGCTTTTTATCGGTATCGGCGCTATGATTGACTTCGGCCCGCTTTTGTCAAACCCGTTTTTAATGTTGTTCGGAGCGGCGGCGCAGTTTGGAATATTTATGACACTGAGTCTTGCGAGTCTTTTCGGATTTAACTTAAAAGATGCGGCATCAATTGCGGTAATAGGTGCCGCAGACGGTCCCACGTCAATATTCGTGGCAAACTATTTCAATTCGAAATACCTGGGCGCAATTATCGTTGCAGCGTATTCTTACATGGCTTTGGTACCCATAGTTCAGCCACCGGTAATAAAGCTTCTCACCACGAAAAAAGAAAGATGTATTCACATGAACTACACCGAAAAGCAAATTCCTCAAACCGTTAAAATTCTCTTCCCCATTGTAATTACGGTTATCACTGGTATAGTTTCCCCGCGAAGCGTTTCGCTTATAGGATTTTTGATGTTCGGAAACCTTATACGCGAGTGCGGCGTTTTAAATTCCCTCTCGGAGACGGCGCAAAAAGTTCTCGCAAACCTTGTAACGATATTCTTGGGAATTACAATCGCAAGCAAAATGCAAGCCGACGCTTTCCTTTCGGTGGAAACGCTCATGATTATCGCACTCGGACTTTTCGCCTTTATTTTCGACACTGCGGGCGGAGTAATCTTTGCGAAAATACTTAACCTCTTCCTTAAGAATAAAATAAATCCGATGATAGGCGCCGCGGGAATTTCGGCGTTCCCCATGTCGGCAAGGGTTGTTCACAAAATGGGGCTTAAAGAAGACTGCACCAACTTCCTCTTGATGCATTCAATCGGCGTAAACGTTTCGGGTCAGATTGCCTCGGTTATCGCCGGCGGACTGATTTTAAATTTGATAGGTTAAAGGAGAGAGAAACATGGATTTTTCAGCTTTTTTGGAAACTCTTCCCATCATGGGAAAAGGCATGCTCGGCATTTTTGCCGTTACTTTGGTAATAACCGCATCAATGAAAATTTTGACCGCGGTTTTCGACAATAAAGAATAATTTAAATAGGCTGTAAAACTTAGGTTTTTCAGCCTATTTTTTCTGTGTAACGCACGTAATCACATTTAAAAGCGCGACAAATTCGGTTTATTTTCCGATTTTAACACATATTTTCCGCTTTTCACAAAAAAATTCAACTTTTTTTCAAAAAACACTTGCATTTTTTCTCAAAATGTGATATTATATCCGAGTACCGTGTGGCAAGGCCCCTTGGTCAAGCGGTTAAGACGGCGCCCTCTCAAGGCGCAATCATGGGTTCGATTCCCGTAGGGGTCACCAGACAAAAGCACTTCTCCGGAAGTGCTTTTTTTCAATGAAAATTGCCCTTGGCGAGTGAAATACACGGCGTGTATGAAATATGTTTGCGGCATACGGCAAGCAAATTTTATTTTATATTGAGCATGGGCAAGATATTTCTTTAACCACTGCACATAATAGCATCAACAAAAGTAGATTTTTTCATATATTTTTAGTTTTCAAAACCACACTCGGAGGGATTTCATGATAGGAATTGTAGCTGAATTTAATCCTTTTCACGCAGGGCACGAGTACCTTATGCGCACCGCGAAAAATGCCGCAAACGGCGCTGATACGGTATGCGTAATGAGCGGAAGCATGGTTCAAAGGGGCGACATTGCGATTTTTGACAAATGGCAAAGAGCGAAAGATGCAATACACGGCGGGGCGGACCTTGTGGCGGAGCTTCCGACAAGCGTTGTTTTGCAATCTGCCGACAATTTCGCTTTGGGTGCGGTGAGAATTTTACAGCTCCTCGGAGCAGACACCCTCGCTTTCGGCTGCGAATGTGAAAACATAGAAATATTAAAAGAAATTGCCCGCATAAAAAACGCGGAACCCGAAAAATACAAAAAAATTTTGAAAGACGCGTTAAAAAGCGGAATGGGATATCCTGCGGCATGTGAAGCGGCGCTGAAACACTGCCTCGGAAATTTGCCGAGCGAGGCTTTCGGCCCCAATTCAACCCTTGCGGCGGCATATATAGCCTCGATCGAAAAACTCGGCGCAAAAATGAAATTTTTGCCCGTAAAGCGCATGGGAAACTACCACAGCACGGAAAAAGACGTGGAATTTCCAAGCGCCACGGCAATACGCGAGGCGATTTTAACCAAAGAAAACCACCCTTTAAGCGAAAAATACAAAAAATTTAAAATCTATGACATCGAAAAGATTTCGCCGCTCATATTGGGGTTTTTCC
>CAZSIY010000072.1:5850-7436 GCA_964606825.1 uncultured Oscillospiraceae bacterium
CCGTCTCACATCGGATGACAAACTTTCAAAAGCCTGCGGCATGGAACCCGGCCTTTCCGCCATGATGAAAAAAGCAGCGGCAAAGAGCTCGTCAGTAAAAGAATTTACGGAAAACTGCGTATCCAAACGCTTTACGGCTCACAGGATAAGGCGCGCCATGCTTTGCGCACTCCTTGAAATAGAGAGCTTTTCTCTCCCCGACTACGTGCGCGTTCTCGCGTTTAACAAAAACGGTGCCAAAATTTTAAAATCAACAAAGGAAAGCGGAAAATGCACTGTTGTCACCAAAACCGCAAACTTCGAATTTTCCGAAAGCGACATGTTTGAAAAAGACATTCTCGCAACGGACATCGCCGCACTTTGCACGGGCGAAAGCTCGGGGCGAGACTACACGATCTCGCCTGTTGTTGCGGATAAACAAATCACGAAAAAAGTTTAAAAACGAAAAATCCGAAAGCAATCGCGGAAGCAAAAATCATCAGCAGAAAAAGGGTGTCACCGCCACGATCGCTTTTGCATTTTTTGTGTATAAGTTTGTTTTTCTCGTAAATATATGCCTCTATCACCCTGTCTGCCCGAGCTACGATATCAAGCCGAGGCTCTCTTTTTTGCCACAACATTCCAAAAATTTTAAGTGCGTTTAATTTTTTCTCCGGCATAGTGTTTCTCCTTTTAAAACGGTAATTTTTAGTAATATTATACGCATTATTATGTAAATTTATACCTTGAGAAACCTGCCTGTTTTTAAACCAATTTTGATATTTCCTTTTTTAGCCGCAATATAATTTTCTTTTCAAGCCTCGATATGTAAGACTGGCTTATTCCCAGTAAATCCGCCACTTCTTTTTGAGTCTTTGACTCTTTGCGATTTACTCCGAAGCGCATTTCCATAATATTTCGCTCCCTTTCCGAGAGCTTTGTCATTGCAATTGTAAGGAGCTGTTTGTCAACCTCGGACTCAATGTTTTGATAAATCATATCGTTGTCGGTTCCCAAAATATCGGAAAGCAAAAGCTCATTGCCGTCCCAATCCACGTTGAGCGGTTCATCTATGGAAATTTCGGTTTTTCGGTTGCTGTTTTTTCTCAAATACATTAATATTTCGTTTTCTATGCACCTTGAAGCGTATGTTGCCAGTTTTATTTTTTTATCGGGATTAAATGTGTTTATTGCCTTTATGAGTCCTATTGTGCCTATGCTTATCAAATCCTCCACGTTTATGCCTGTGTTTTCAAACTTTTTGGCAATATACACCACAAGCCGCAAATTGCGCTCTATGAGCTCAGTTCTTACGCTTTGGGGGTCGGTTTTATATATTTCCATGAGTTTTTCCTCTTCGTCTTTTGAAAGCGGAGGCGGCAGTGCGCACGAATTGCCTATGTAATGCACCTCGCCGTCACCAAAAATTTTTTGCACCGCGCCTTTTATTTTGTTTATAAATTTAAACGAAATCATTAAAATCCTCCTTTGCGGCACCAAAGCCGGCATTTTTTGACGATATTTCCACTGCTTCCGGGCTTATAAGCGCATCATAGTCGCCTCCAAAGCTCACTTCTCCGCAAATTGCGGTGATTATGCCTTGATGA
>CAZSIY010000073.1:0-7404 GCA_964606825.1 uncultured Oscillospiraceae bacterium
ACAGGATGATGCTCACCGCCGATAATGACGCTATCGGGCACAAAAGCCGCAAGAAGGCCGTTTTTCTTACCTACGGAAGAAAAAGGAATAAGCCTAAATCCCTTGGGAAGGCTTGAGAAATCTTCGAATTTAAGCGCTTTTGAAACCGAAAAATCAAACAGAGGCGCAACACTTTTTTCATCGGCAATCATTACGAATTTTCCGCTCATAGGGTCGCGCAACAGATTTCCCGTGTCCAAAAGCACTTTTAAATCCACGCTTTTTCCGTTTTTTACCAAAGTTATGTTTTCAAAAGAGCGGGCGGCACTCTTTTTTAAAAACTTTTGCAAAAGAGCAATTGCCGCGTAAGAAATCGCACTGGAAAGGAGCAAAAATTTCATCGGAATGTTAAAGTAAAACACGCCGTTGCTTATTACCCCGCCGAGCCTTATACCGATGTCCGTAAAATACAAAAGCGCAAGTGCAACCAGGGCAAACGCCACCGTTGTGGCAAAGAGCACCGTCGCCTGCTTTACACAGCACATAAAGCTTTTCGGCTCATACGCCACAAGGCACATAACGCCCGCAAATATCGCCCTCATGGCAAAGGTGTATATGAGCCTGAGCCCCGGGAAGAACACAATGCAAGCATACACCGCGCCGAGCGACGCCGAAGATAAAAGCCGCGCGGACGAGTATTTTATTTTTAAAATTGCTGCGCAAGACATTAAAATTACGGTATTTATCATTAAGTTTACAAAAAACAAAACGTCTATGTACACATTGTATTCCATTTCCCACCTCCGACAAACACATTATACTACAAAAGCTGCGCGAATTTTGTAAAATCGGCGCAAGGCAAAAAATAAAAATATGTTTTTGATATTTATCATTATTGTGAAATAAAAAACGGGCGGCACAAGGCCGCCCGAATTCGGACAAATTTATTTTGTTGTATACACGGTAGATTTTACAATAGGACGCAAGGAAGAATATCCTTCCACAACAAACACTTTAATCGCGTCGCAATCTATAAATCCTTCGTCAAGAGTTACCATGGTTGAATTTTCGCCTTTTACAAGCTCAGTAATAGTTTCGCTTGTTATGCCTTGAAGTTTTCCGTCGGCATAAGCGGCAACCACAACTCTTGCCGCACTTCCCACTTTTGCGGAAGGCGCTTTAAACTCAACGTCATATATATCTTCGCCGGTAAAATACTCAATCATGGAAGCATCAAACTCGTCGCCGCGATCGTAGAGCAAAGGCGCGGTGCCGGTTTCGCCGGTAACATCGAGTCTTTCGATTATAACGTTGTCAATGCATATGTCAACGGCTTTTCTGTTTCCGTTGGCATCTGTGTAATAATTATCTTCGGAACCTGAAATTTCTTTGCCGTCTTTTTTATGAACATAGTTAAACGCTAAGTCTTTTAAAGCCACATTTTCTCTGCGAGCTGTGGAAAATGCGTAGTTTGATATCTCGTTGTCGTCGAGATAATAAGTTACTTTATTTGCATTAAAATCAACCACATGCGACACGGTGTACCACTTATCGTGTTCAATATTTTTAATTACAGCTCCCTCATCGTTTGCCGTAGTGTTCACATAGGAGTTCAGCATGCCGGGGAATACTATGTAGGGGGTTGTGGGGTGGTAAACTATCGCCTCATGATAAGAGCGAGTGTCGTCATCTTTAAATGTCGCAATGCACATCATATGAACATTGCCTTTTTCGGGATTTGCCGAGTCGGTTTCGCCAACGTCCATTTTGGGAACATAAACCTTATACTCTACTTTGTATTTTCCGGAGTCTACAACAGCGTTTGGAATGTGGTCGCCCATATAATATGCGGTAGACTGCGTCCAGCGCATTTGAAGCACTCTGTTTGTGCCCTTAGATGCGATATCGCCGCCGCAATAGTGCCAAGGATATGCCTTACCGCCAATTCTTGAAGAAACATCGCCGCTTACCCATTTTGAGTTATCGTCATAGCTTTGGAAGTCGTCTTGCATGATAACGCCCGACTCGGGAAGATTATCATTTACCACAACCATACCGATTTTCGTGGGTTTTGAGGGATCTATGGCAGCTGCAAGCCTTTCAATCTTTAAGTTGTCTATATCAATGGTAACCGCTTTTTTCGCGCCGTCAACTACGTAGTAGTCGTTTTTGGAATTTGTTCTTGTAAGCTGCATTACATCAAAAGCAAAGGCGCCAAACTGCGTTCCGGTTACCTCAAACTCATGCGCCAATTTATCGTCAACATAATAGCTTACAGTGCTTGTTTCATAGTCAACAACCGTTTTTACGGTGTGCCACTCGTCAAAGGTTATGTTTACTTTGTTTTTGCCATCTTCATTCAGCGCAGTAGCACCGCCGGGGTTTGCCACTGTGGCATAGCAAACGTAAGGCTGCTCTTCGTCATAAACAACGGTTGTAAAATAGTTTCTTTGAGTTTTGGAGTCTTCATTCCAGCCGTTGTGAGGATAGGTTGACATATAGAGTTTATTCACATCGCCCGCATCAAGCTTAAAATCGGCTTTATTTACTCTTACGTCATACTGCATGGCAAGTTTGCCTTCGCCTATATCGCTCACCTTGCCGGTGTTTTTACAAAGCTCATATGCAAGGTAAACGTTGTTCCAACGGGTCGCGATGTATCTGTTGTTTTCGTCGTTGCCGATATCGGCGCTCATTCCGCCGTAATAAATACCGCCGTTTTTAACGGGGAGCTCCGACATGGAGGTTAATCCCTCAAAGTTATCTTTCATGATAACGCCCGTTTGGGGAACGGACTCCGTAACGGAAAACGTGCCTGTGTTTACGGGCTTTTCAACATGTATTCTCTCAAGTTTTACGTCGTCTACCGCAGGTGTAAGCGGCGCATTTTCGGCAGTGACACTGTCGGGGTCTTCAACTCTGTACATACCTATGGTGCTTGTGGCAAAAGGAGCCTTTTGAGCTTTTGCCGTTTCCTTGCCGTTGAGATAATATTTCACCTCGGAGTTCGCATAGTCAAAGGCTATTTTCACGTTATACCAAGTATCGTATTCAAGCATGGTTTCGGTGCCGTTTGCAAGGTCTTTGTTTCCTAAGTTGTCCATTTCGGTGTTCCAACGAATAACGGCGTTTGAACCGTTTGAGCCGAACATACAGGGATAGCACTGATTATACCATTCGCCCTTTACGCCCTGATAAGCGCACACATAATACACAAGGTCGCTTTTGGGAACCATGATTTTAAAAGAAAATTCCGTTAAACCGGAAGATATTCTTCCCGGAAATTTATCCTCAACATATCCCAATAATCCATTGAAATAGTGGTTTCCATTGTCTTCGGACAAATATCTTGCCTGGGTTGAACCGTAACCCCAGCGCTCTCTCATTGTTTTTGATGCAAAAACATAAGGCGCTCTTTCGTCGGTAATATCATTTGTGTAATCTCCAAAATCATCAAAAAACACAACGCCCGTTTCCGGCAAAGAGCTTTCAAGCGTAAAAGACGCAAACGCCGGCACGCAAGACAAAATTACCGCGCATGTCAACAAAACAGATAATAACCTTTTCATTTTTTATCCTCCCATAATGTCATTTTTATACTAAATATTTTAACATTTATTTGTGCAAATTTAAAGGGTTTTGCGGTGCACAATAGCACCATTTACTACACTGTTCACAACATCTTTTAATTTTTGCACAACGAGAGGAGAAATTTTTCTAACTTAGCTGTTCTTTTAACCGCGAAAGCAATTTTTTCTCTATGCGCGACACCTGCACTTGCGAAACACCCAATCTTTTGGCAACGCGACTTTGGGTTTGATCCATAAAAAACCGCATTTGCACCACAAGTTTTTCGCGCTCCGTCAAGTTTTCCACAGCGCATCTCAGCGACACGCGTTCAAACATGGATTCGTTGCTGTTATCCGAGAGCATGTCAAGGAGGTAACTTTCCTTGTTTTCGCCGTCGTTTATCGTTTTGTAAATAGAGTCGCAGGGCATACACGCCGAAAAAGCACAGGCGAGCTCGTCGGGAGAAACGCCCGTTTCTTCGGCTATTTCGCTAATCTTAGGCTCTCTTTTAAGCGTTGCGGAAAGTTTTGCCTTTGCCGCCATGGCATGGGCGAAAATCTCTTTGTATTTTCGACTAACCTTCACCATGCCGTCATCGCGCAAAAAACGCTTAATTTCGCCCATAATGAGCGAAACTGCGTAGGTTGAAAACTTTACGTTATACGCCTCATCAAAACGCTTTACCGCCTTTACAAGACCTATGCACCCTATTTGAAACAAATCCTCAAAATCGCAACCGCGACCGCAAAATCTACGTGCAATGCTCCTTACGAGAGCGATATTGTCCGACACAGTTTTCTCAAGCGCTTCTCGGTTTCCCGCCTGCGCCTCTTTTATGATATTTATGCTGTTCAATGCCGTCACCCGCTTAGCGAAATTGATTTTTTCCCAGTTGCTTCACAAGAGTCACCTTTGTGCCCACGCCGCAAACAGACTCCACGAAAACTTTATCCATAAAAGTTTCCATTACGGTAAAACCCATGCCCGAGCGCTCGCCGTCGGTATTGGTGGTAAAAAGCGGCTCCATTGCCCTTTTTATGTCTTCAATGCCGCGGCCGTTGTCTTTTATGACAACGGTTACGGTGTCGCCCTCTATCTTGCAATCCATAAATATTTTTCCGCTTGAATTTGTGTAGGCATGAACTATGGAATTTGTAACGGCTTCGCTCACCGCGGTTTTAATGTCGGCAAGTTCTTCAACCGTGGGGTCGAGCGGCGTTACAAGAGCGGAAATTGCCATTCTGGCAAAGCTCTCGTTTTCGCTCTTGCTTAAAAATTCTATTTTTACTTCGTTATTCATTTGTTTTTCTCTCCTCTACGCATCTTTGAGCGCCTGCGAAACCGTTTCGCACACACCCACTATTTTTCTTATGCCCGAAAGTTCGAGTATTTTTTTAACATGAGGCTTTGCCTCTGCCACAAAAACATCGCCGCCCACACTTTGCATCAGCTTGTACCTTCCTATTACCACGCCGATGCCCGAGCTATCCATAAATTCGAGGTTTGAAAAATCAAAAATCAGTCGCCTTATGTTCATGTGGCTTATGCGAATGTCGGTTTGCTCTCGCAAAACCGCCGCATTGTGCTGATCCAGCTCGCCTTTTACGGACACAACAAGGCTTTTTCCGTGTGATGAAAAGTTTATCTCCAAAAAAATTCCTCCTTAGCAAATACATTCTTGTTAGTCGTATTCGCCAAGAAGGATATTTTTCCTTTGTCGGGAAATGTTCTATTTCGCCACCTGTGCATTTTCTTCGATTTTTACTTTGTTTACCGTTTCCGCAACGCGGATATACGTGGGCACAACGCGCTCTATAATGTCTTTTACTTTTTCAACGTCGTTGTATTCGGCAGCTTCGGAAAGCAAGTCGAGGTCGGGTTTTAAGCGCTCCATGCTTATATCTATGGGGGTTCCTATAAATATTTTGTTGTGGCGGGTTTTCTTAAGGCCTTCTTCGTTCATAAGGAGTTCTTCGTACAGCTTTTCGCCGGGGCGAAGGCCCGTAACCTCAATTTTTATGTCAACGCCGGGCGTATAACCCGAAAGTCTTATGAGGTTTTTCGCAAGGTCGTAAATTTTAACGGGTTTGCCCATATCGAGCACGAAAATTTCTCCGCCCTTTGCATAACTTGCCGCCTGGAGCACAAGCTGTGCGGCTTCGGGAATTGTCATAAAATATCTTGTGATATCTTTGTGGGTAACGGTAACGGGACCACCCTCTTCAATTTGCCTTTTAAAAAGCGGAATTACGCTTCCGTTTGAACCGAGCACGTTTCCGAAACGCACCGCAACAAACTCCGTGGAGCTTATTTTGTGCATACTTTGAACAATCATTTCACACATGCGCTTTGTTGCGCCCATGATGTTTGTGGGGTTTACCGCTTTGTCGGTTGAAATCATCACAAAGTGCTTAACCTTGTATTCATCGGCACACATTGCCACGTTCAAAGTGCCGAAAACGTTGTTTTTAATAGCTTCCGAAGGGCTAACTTCCATAAGAGGCACGTGCTTGTGAGCCGCGGCATGGAACACTATATAAGGCTTGTATTCTTTGAAAATATCGTTCAATCGGCGTTTGTCGCGCACGGAAGCGATAAGCACGGTAGGCTTATTGTCGGGATATTTGCGATTAAGCTCCATTTGCAAATCGTAGGCGTTGTTTTCGTACACGTCTACCACAACAAGACGCTTTGGCTTGTATTTCATTATTTGACGGCAAAGCTCCGAACCTATCGAACCGCCACCGCCTGTTACGAGAACCACTTTATCCTCTATATATCCCGAAATTTCCGTGTTTGAAAGCTCTATGGGGCTTCTTTCGAGCAAATCTTCAATTTGAACGTTTCTCACGCGCAAAGCGCCGTTTGAAGTTTCCAAAAACTGATCCACCGAAGGAACTGTTTTTAAAGTTACTTTTGCCTTTGAACAAATTTCCACAATTTCTTTTTTGTCGCTCACGCTTGCCGAGGGAATTGCCAAAAGCACCTGGTCTACGTCTTGCTCGCGGCAAATGCGCACGATGTCTTCTCTCGTGCCTATAACATGATAGCCGTTTATTATGCTATGAAATTTTACCGGGTCGTCGTCTACAAGGCCCACTATGTCGAAATTAAGGTTATTGTTTGTTGTCATGTCTTTTATGAGCATTGTTGCCGAAGAGCCGGCGCCCACTATGAGAACCCTCTTGGGTTTTACACTGTTATAGGGCAAATTATCTGAATTGTGCTCCGGGATTTTTGCCAAAGCTCTTACCGCCATTCTCAAAAACGAAAGGTACATTGTATTTAATATGCACCACAAAAACGACTGCCTAAACGAATACGTGCAAAGTTCTGCCGCCGAACACGAAAGAAGCACCACGCAAAGGAGTGCACTTGCGAAAATGCACGATACAATAAGTTTAATATAATCTTTTGTGCCGCCGAATTGCCAAAGTGTTTTATATATTCCGCTAACGGAAAAAGTCGTACAAAACAGCGCGGCAGATGCGAAAACGGGAACAAAAATATCTTGCGAAAAAGATTTCAAAGAAATCTCCCCATAAACAAGAGCAACGCTTAAAACATACATAAGAACCATGCCAAACACATCAAAAGCGAATATGTATCTGTTTCTGAGCCATTTTGAATTTTTCATCCTATCGTACTAACCCCCTGTTTTTTGCGAAATGTGCATAAAGGTGTTGCGGTGCACTTATGTGATTGATATTTATATTATTATTTTACCACAAGTCAATCAAAAATGCAATAGCTTAAAATGACAAAATAAAACAAAAGCTCAAAATAAGACGATTGTTTTAAAAAATTCGAATATAAAAGTCGTATTTTTCGATTTTTTTCAAAAAAAGGCTTGAC